>DATFUW010000481.1:0-7289 GCA_035260605.1 Thermoanaerobaculia bacterium
CGCTAGCACTCGCCTGCGGCATCGCGACCGTCTTCGCCATCCCGACCGCTCCGGCGTCGATCCTCGCCGGAACGCGCTTCTTCGGCGGCCAGCGATGGCTGCAGACGATCGTCGAGTTCCAGCCGATGTGGAAAGGACAGCCGGCCGATCTTCTGTCGCAGGCAGCAGGGCTCTCGGCCGGACTCCTCCTGGTGTGGATTCTCGCCGCCTATGCGGTGCGGCGCCGCGATGCGGTCCGTGGGGCGATCGCTCTCTACGCCATCCTCTATCTATTGCTCACGATCTCCAGCCGCCGTTTCTGGAGCGTGGGCATCCCGCTGCTGGCGCTGGCGGGAGCGGTCTCGGTGACGATTCTGAGCGGCCGCCGGCGGATGTTGGCGGCTGCCGCCGTGGCGCTGATTCCGGCGGTCCAGCTCGCATTGTGGCTTCCGGACCTGAAGCCTCCGATCGAGGAGCAGCAGATGCCGTGGATCCGGACAGCGCTCTTCCTGCAGCGACAGCCGCGCATGGGACGGGTCCTTGCGCCGTGGTCGATCGGACACGTGCTCGATGTGATCGGGGAGCGGGCGGTAGTGATCGACAACTTCGGAACCATGCCCGACTCGATCGCCTTCGGCAACGCGAGCGATGCGCTGCTGTCGCGCGACGAAGACTCGCTGGCGCGCTACTGCGACCGAACGGGGGTGCGCTACCTGGTCATCGACAATCCGCTCTACGGCCTGCGTGGCGTGGCGGCGGCGGTGGGGATCGATCCCGGCGCTTTCGTGCAGAGCGACGCACAGGGGCGGCCGGTGCGCATCACGCGCCTCGCCGAGGCGACGTGGTGGTGGCGCGCCTACTTCGGCCGCGGGCGCGCCGTGCCGGCGGAGGGGATCTTCGGCCGGCCGTTCACTCGATTCCGGCTGGCTTGGGCCGATCCGCAGCCGTCGTGGCACGGCACGGCGATGTACCGCGGCCCGGCGCTGGAAGTTTGGGAGTACGTTCCCCGTGTTCGATGACATCACGGCGCCGGAAGAGCGGCCGCTGCTGCGCCGGTGGTTCGCTCCCGACTTCGGAAAGCCGTCATCTCTCTGCGCGCGATTCCTGTGGCTGCGGGCGCTCGGCGCGATTTTCTTCTCCGCGTTCTACTCGCTGGAGTTTCAGATCCACGGCCTCATCGGACCGAACGGGATCCTTCCGGCCGGGTCATACCTCGACGTCGTGCATCGGGCGCTCGGGGCGAAGGGCTACTGGTTCGCGCCGACGTTTCTCTGGATCAATTCCGGCGAGGCCGCGCTCACCGCACTGGTATGGATCGGGTTCGCCGCCTCGGTCGCCCTCTTCCTGAACGTCTGGCCGCGCGTCAGCATCGCCGTGGCGGGGATCTGCTTTCTCTCTTTCATCGCCGCGGCGCAGGACTTCGCCTCGTATCAGTCCGACGGGATGCTGCTCGAGGCCGCGCTGCTGTCGATCTTCTTCGCTCCACGCGGATTCTTTCCGGGCCTGGGACGCGATCAGCCGCCCTCACGCGCCAGCCTCTTCATGCTGCGTTGGGAGTGGTTCCGCATCTACGTCGAATCGGGAGTGGTAAAGATCCTCAGCGGCGAGCCGCAGTGGCGGAATCTCACCGCCATGGACAAGTACTACGAGAACGGCCCGCTGCCCACGTGGATCGGCTGGTCCGTGCAGCAGACGATGCCGCATTCTTTCCACGCCTTCACCGCGGCCGCGACGCTGGTCATCGAGCTGTTCGTCTGCTGGCTGGTCTTCTTTCCGAAGTGGCCGAAGCGGATCGCCTTCTTCATCACCACGCCACTGCAGATCGGCATCATCCTCACGGGGAATTACGCTTTCCTCAACGATCTCGTGCTCTCCCTCGGCTTCCTGCTGCTCGACGATGACTTCCTGCGCCTGAGGAACACCACGCCGGAGCCCGCTGCTCCACGGAAGCCGTCGTGGGCGGCGGCGACCGTGCTGCCGATCCTCTTCGTGACCACCGTAGCCGGCTTCTTCATGCCCTATTTCCCGACGGTCCGGCTGCTCGCGCCGTTCCGCGTGGCCAATAGTTTCGGGTTGTTCGCGGTCATGACCCGCGCCCGATACGAGATCGAGTTCCAGGGGACGGCCGACGGCAAGACCTGGTTCGCCTATCCATTCCGCTACAAGCCGCAGAACCCGTTCAAGCCGCCGGGCATCTACGCGCCATATCAGCCGCGCTTCGAATGGAACCTGTGGTTCGCCTCGCTCGACACGTGGGAAGACAACCGCTGGGTGCTCAACACCGAGGTGCGGCTGCTGCAGAATCAGCCGGCGGTGCTGCAGCTCTTCGCCGGCAATCCGTTCCCGCGGACGCCGCCGGTCGCCGTGCGGGCGATGGAATGGCAATACTGGTTCACCACGCCGGAGCAGAAGCGGACCACCGGCGCCTGGTGGAACCGAGACCTGCTGGGGCCGTACGCGCCGGAGGCGCGGCGGATGCCGGACGGGGCGATCGAGTTCGAGGGCCTGCAGTGAACTACCTGGCGCATCTCTTCCTGGCGGGCGACTCGGCGGAGTCGCTGATCGGCAATCTGGCGGGCGATTTCGTCAAGGGGCCGGTGCACGGCGCGGATGCCATCTCCGCGGGCATTCGCCACCACCGGCGCATCGACGCGTTCACCGACACGCACCCCCACGTGGCGGCGTTCCGGCGCGTCCTGATCCCCGAGCACGGCCATTACGCGCGGATCATCAGCGACGTCTTTTTCGATCACTTCCTGGCGACGTCATGGCCGCGCTACAGCAGCGAGCCGTTGCGGCAGTTTCTCGACCGCGTCTTCGCGGCGATCGATCCGTACGCCGGCGAGCTTCCCGGACGCCTGCGGACGGTCTATCCGCACATGCGCGACGGCGGATGGCTCGAGTCGTACGCGGAAATCGGCGGGATTCATCTGGCCCTGACCGGAATCTCCCATCGCCTGTCGCGCCACCCGCACCTCGAGACGGCGACGCATCATCTGATCGACTCGCGCGTCGAACTGGAGCGCAGATTCCACGAGTTTTTCCACGATGTGGTGGCCTTCGCCAGGGCCGGGCAAAGTAGACTGGAACGACCATGAAAAGCGTTCAGGAAACTTTCGCTCCGAACAACCGCTGCTTCGGCTGCGGACCGGCCAACGAGAAGGGCCTGCGCATCCGCAGTTTCGAGGAAGGCGACGCGCTGGTCTGCGAGTGGCGCCCCGAAGCGCATCACCAGGCGTTCGACGGGATCCTCAACGGCGGCATCTGCGGCGCGCTGCTCGACTGCCACAGCAACTGGACGGCCGCCGTTCATCTGATGAAAAAGGCCGGCGCGGATGCGCCACCATGCACCGTCACCGCCGACTTCCACGTCACGCTCAAACGCCCAACGCCGATGAACGTTCCGCTGCACCTGCGCGCGCACGTGGTCGAGTCCTCCGAAGATCGCGCCGTGGTCGAGGCCACGCTCGAAGCGAATGGGAAAGTGACCGCCACCTGCAGGGGAACCTTCGTCGCGGTGAAAGAGGGTCATCCGGCCTACCACCGCTGGTGAGTTGACCCCCCGAGCCCCGGCCCCCCCACCAACCCAACCGCCGGCGTTCAGCCGCGCGAAGCGCCGGCTGCAACGCCGGCAGATCTTGCGGCGCGAAGCGTCCGCAAGATCACCCGTTGGCCTGCAGCTCGAACAGGATCTCGTCGATGGCCTCGGCGGCTTTGTCCAGCGGGAGGACGCAGGTACCTGCGCCCGCGTGTCCGCCTCCTCCGTAGCGGGACATCAGCTCGCCGACCGAGGTCTTGCAGGTGCGGTTGAAGATGCTGTGCCCGACCGCGGCGATCACGCTGTAGTGCGCCGGCCCCCAGTGCACGCGCAGCGAGACGTTGGAAGTTGGAAAGAGCGTGTAGATGAGAAATCGGTTGCCCGCCGGCAGGTTCTCGATCTCGCGCAGATCGGTGATGACCACGTTGTTCAACTGGAAGCTGTTCCGCTGGAGGAGGCGCTTGAACTCCTCCTGTTCGCGCCGGATGCGCTCCACCCGCTGCTGCACGTCGGGCTGCCGCAGGACCTCTTCGATGGGCATGGTCTTCAGATGTTCGACGAGCTTGAAGAAGTACTCCTGGAACTTCCCGAGCCCGGTGCGGCTGTCGATGGTGTAGCCGAGGAGGATGTAGTCGCTCGGATTCTCGACGTCCTCGGGGGTCAGCCGCGCGGCGTCGACGCGGTCGGTCTCGTCGACCAGCCTGGCCAGACGCTGGAGGCGCGGATCGTCCGGATGCTGCTCCAGGTAGTACTCGTAGACCAGCCGCGCCGCGGAGGGCGCCGTGCGGTAGCGCCCGCGGAAGTGCTCGGGCGGTTTCTCATTGCTGTCGGTCAGCAGGTGATGGTCGAACCACAGCCCGCAGTTCGGATGGTACGGGAGGTTGGCCAGGATGTCGTCGGGCTGGATCGGCACCTTCTTGTCGGTGATGTCCTGCGGGTGGACGAGCACGATCTCGTCGACCGGCTCGGCGAGCGTGATGATGACCGCGCTCGTCAATCCATCCATGTCTCCCCGGGTGACCAGACGCATAGCACGTCGTTTTACAGCAAGCGTTCGACCGCCGCAAGATAAGCTAGTCCTGATGAATCCCGAACGGCAGCGCATCACCGGCGACGTGCACGCGCGCGCGCGGTGGCACAAGTGGGGTCCGTATCTGTCGGACCGCGCGTGGGGCACGGTGCGCGAGGACTACAGCGCGACCGGCGAAGCGTGGGCCTTCCTTCCGCACGATCTCGCGCGCTCGAAGGCCTATCGCTGGGGTGAAGACGGCATCGCCGGCTTCTGCGACCGCTACCAGATCCTCTGCTGGTCGATGGCCTTCTGGAACGAGCGCGACCCCATCCTCAAGGAGCGCTGCTTCGGCGTCGTGCCGGACGAGGGGAACCACGGCGAGGACGTCAAGGAATGCTACTTCTACCTCGACGCCCTCCCGAGCCACGCCTGGCAGCGGATGCTCTACAAGTATCCGCAGCGTCCCTTCCCGTACACCGATCTCGTCGAGGAGAACCGCCGCCGCGGCCCCGGGCAGCCGGAATACGAGCTCATCGACACCGGCGTGTTCGACGACGGCCGCTACTTCGACATCGTCATCGACGTGGCCAAGGAAGACGAGGACACGCTCGTCTTCCGCGTCACGGCGCACAACCGCGGGCCGATTCGCGCGCCGCTGCACTTCATTCCGCAGCTCTGGTTCCGCAACGTCTGGTCGTGGAGCGGCGAGCCGGGAGGCACCCCCGTGATCCGCGCGGCGGAGCGCGGCCTGCTGGCCGACGACAGCGCCGCACCGCCGCTCGCCGGTCTCCTGGCTGACACGCGTCTCGGCCCGCACCTGCTCGAGCTCCCGCCCGGCATGCAGCGGCTCTTCACCGACAACGAGACCAACGCGCCGCGCGTCTTCGGGTCGTGGGCCCAGTCGCGCAGCCCGTTCACCAAGGACGCCTTCCACCGGCACATCGTGGACGGCGAGGACGATGCCGTGAACCCCACGCACACCGGCACGAAGGCCTGCGGCTGGCTGCGCGCGGAAATCGACCCCGGCGAATGCCACGAGATCTTCATGCGCCTCGTCCCCGCCGACCGCCCGCCGACGACCGACAGCGCCGTGCGCGCCGTCCTGCTGGAGCGCCGCAAAGAGGCCGACGAGTTCTACGCCGCCATCCATCCGGAAAAAGCAACGGCCGAAGAGCGGAAGGTGCAGCGCCAGGCCTTCGCCGGACTGCTGTGGTCGACCCAGAGCTATCTCTACGACGTCGACGTCTGGCTCGACGGCGACGATCCGCGCTGGCCGCCCCCCGCGGCGCGCCAGCAGGGGCGCAACCGGCGCTGGCGTCATCTGAACTCCATGCGCGTGCTCTCCATGCCCGACAAGTGGGAGTACCCGTGGTTTGCCGCGTGGGACCTCGCGTTCCAGGCGGTCGTCATGGCGCTCGTCGACGGACACGCGGCAAAAGAGCAGCTCTGGCTGCTTCTGTTCGAGCAGTTCCAGCACCCGAACGGACAGATTCCGGCGTACGAATGGGAGTTCTCCGATCTGAACCCGCCGGTGCACGCCTGGGCGGTCTGGCGCGTCTACAACATGGACCGCATCCGCAGCGGCCACGCCGACCGCGACTTCCTCGAGAAGTGCTTCCACAAGCTGATGCTGAATTTCACCTGGTGGGTGAACAAGGTCGATCGCGAAGGCAATAACGTCTTCGAGGGCGGATTCCTCGGACTGGACAACATCGCCGTGCTGGACCGCAGCGAGCCCCTCCCCGGCGGCGCGGTGCTCGAGCAGAGCGACGGCACCGGCTGGATGGGAATGTTCTGCCTGATGATGATGCGCATGGCGCTCGAGCTGGCGAAGGAGAACGCCACCTACGAGGGGCTGGCCACCAAGTTCTTCGAACACTACGTCTACATCGGCGCGGCGATGAAGATGATGCGCGGCGGACGGACGCTCTGGGACGCCGAGGATGGGTTCTTCTACGACCTGCTGCGGTTCCCGGACGGGTCCGCGGTGCCGTTCCGCGTGCGCTCGCTCGTCGGGCTGATCCCGCTGTACGCCGTCGAGCGTCTCGAGGTGCGGTGGATCGAGCCGTTCGACGTCTTCCGCGAGAACCTGCGGTGGTTCCTCGAGAACCGGCGCGACATCGTCGAGCGTTCCGTGACCACGGTGCAGAACGACCACGACGCCACGCACGTCCTCACCGTCGTCGACCGCGATCAGCTCCTGCACCTGCTGGCGCGCGTCGTCGATCCGAACGAGTTCCTCTCGCCGTACGGGATCCGCAGCCTCAGCAGGTTCCATCTCGAGCACCCCTTCACCTTCGGAGAGGCGTCAGTGCGCTACGAGCCGGCCGAAGCGACCGAGCGCCTCAAGGGCGGAAACAGCAACTGGCGCGGACCGGTGTGGTTCCCGACGAGCTTCCTGATCATCGAGACGCTGCGCAAGCTGGAGAAGGCGTTTGGCGGAACGGTCAAGGTGGCGCTCAACGCGGACCAGCCGATGGCCGACATGCGGGGCAGCGAGGGAATCGGCGCCGGGGCGATGTCGGCGAAGATGTTGTCGCTCAGCGGCGTGGCCGCGCATCTCGCCGATCGCCTCATCCGCCTCTTCCTCCCCGACCCCGACGGCTACCGCCCCATCTACGGACCGCGCGGAACGCGCAAGGCGGAGCTGTTCGCGCACGACCCGCACTGGCGCGATCTCGTCTGGTTCTTCGAGTACTTCAACGGCGACACCGGCGAGGGACTCGGCGCCTGCCATCAGACCGGATGGACCGCCCTCGT
>DATFUW010000482.1:0-11584 GCA_035260605.1 Thermoanaerobaculia bacterium
AAAACCAGACTCGTGTCGGCGGGATCGAATTCGCGCAGATCGATCTTCTGTCCGGGTTTGACGCGCAGCTTCTTCATGATCGGGCGAGATGCTATAACGCATCGGTGACAGGCGAATCGCGATTCCCCCTTGCCGACCGCCCGCGCCTGTGGGGGACGGCCGTCTCGCATTACCAGGTGGAGGGGGGCGATCCGTGCGACTGGAGCGCGTGGGAAGACGCCGGCCGGACGCGCGGTGGGGCGTGCGGGCGGGCGGCGGGGTCATGGGATCGCTACGAGGAGGATGCGGCGCTCGCCGCCGAGACGGGATCGAACGCCTTCCGCTTCTCGATCTCCTGGAGCCGCATCGAACCACAGCACGGCCGGTTCGACGACACGGCCCTGGAACGCTATCGGCGCCTGGTCGACCGCCTGATCGAGCTCGACATCGAGCCGATCGTCACCCTCTTCCACTACACCCATCCCCTCTGGTTTCACGAGCGCGCGCCGTGGACGACTTCCGCATCGGTCGAAGCGTTCGCGCGCTTCGCGGGGCACGTCACGGACGCGCTCGGGGATCGCGTGCGCGTCTGGATGCCGTTGAACGAGCCGCTGGTGTTTCTGCTGGCGGGGTGGTTCGACGGGCAGATCCCTCCGGGGATCGCGGACGGGAAGGTCCTTCCGCGCGTCTTCGATCATCTGATGGCGGCGCACTGCGCGGCCGCGGCGGCGATCCGGGAGCGGTCCGCGCACGCGGCGATCGGAATCGCGCACAACATGATGTCCTTCGCGCCCGAGCGCCGCGGCAGTTTCCTCGACCGTTTCGTCACCCGCATGGCGCACCGCTGCTACAACCGCGGGTTGATCGAGGCGTTCGCCACGGGCCGTTGGGACTTCCTGCTGCCGCCGACCACGCGCCTTCGCGGCCGCCGCGACGAGCTGACCCGCTCGCTCGACTTCTTCGGCGTGAACTTCTATTCGCGTCTGCACCTCCGCTGCCCCGGCCGCGAACGCCTGATCGGCGAGTTCCACTACCGCGACGAAAGCGGACGCGGTCTCACGGACAATGGATGGGAGATCGTCCCGGACGAACTCGAGGATGCGCTCGTCGAGGCCTCGCACACGCGGCTTCCGCTGATCGTCTCCGAGAACGGAATCGCCGACGCGAGCGACCGCCTCCGTGCCGCGTTCCTCGAGGACCACGCCGCATCGCTCCGGCGCGCAGCGGATCGGGGCGTTCCCGTCCACGGCTATCTCTACTGGTCGTTGCTCGACAACTTCGAGTGGCTCGACGGGTTCGGCCCGAAATTCGGCCTCTACGAGGTCGATCGCCAGACGCTGGAACGGCGCCCTCGCCCCTCGGTCGATGTCTTCCGCCGGCTCGGGGAAGCGTTTCTCGGAGAGGTCTCCGCGGCGACGGGCACGACTTCACAATAACTCCACGCGAAAATGGCGCCTTCTCTACGCGGACGCTGCGCCGGCTTGCCGGCCGCGGACCGATCATGGACACGCGAAAGGAGGGCGGGTGGATGTTAGTGGCAGACCTGCACGTACACACGACATGGTCCGACGGTCGCCTTTCGATTCCGGAGGTGATCGATCTGTTCGGACGCAGCGGACACGACGTCATCGCCATTACGGACCACATCGTCAACGGCGATACCGTGATCGGAAAGGTCACGCACCGCTTCGGCCTGAGCGTCACGCGCGAGAACTTCGACGCGTACCGTGCGGAGATCGAATCGGAGTCCCGCCGCGCCTGGGACGAGTACCGCATGATCGTCATTCCCGGCGCGGAGCTGACGCAGAACCGCGTCCGGCGCAACAGCTCGGCGCACGTGCTGGCGCTGGACATCGATGACTATCTTTCGGCCGATGGTTCGGTCGAGGAGATGCTCACTCGGGCCAATGAGGCCGGCGCGGTCGTCGTTGCCTGTCATCCGAACGAGATGTCGGACTGGTTCGCGAACACGTTTTATCTCTGGAACCGGCGGAGCGAAGTGGCGCAATCGATTCACCTGTGGGAGGTGGCCTGCCGCTGGGATCTCTTTCCGCCGGTCTCGCGCGCGCGATTTCCATTCGTCGGGAACAGCGATTTCCACGACCGGCCGCATCTTTACGCCTGGAAGACGCTCATTCCCTGCGACAAGAAAGCGCCGGACGTCGTCCGTGCGCTGAAGCGCGGCGTGGGACTCGCGGTGACGCGGCTCGAACCGGAGCAGTCCGCCGTTCCGATGACCGAGTTCCCGCAACTGGCGACCGCCTGAGGTGACCCGATGATGCTGCTCACACTGATCGCTGCCGCAACCGGCGTCGCGCTGACGATCGTGCAGGCAGTCCTGACGGTGCTGTTTCGCGCGCGGCAGCGTTTTTTCGTGCTCGGCCTGCGCCGGCAGGCCTCCCCGAGCTCTTTCCGGCCGGACGTTTCCATTCTGACGCCGCTCTGCGGGCTCGAGGATGATCTTCACGGGAACCTCGAGTCGCTCGTACGCCAGCGCGGCGTCGACTTCGAAGTGATTCTCTCGGCCGCCGATCCGGACGATCCGGCGGTCGCCGTGGCCCGGCGCATGATCGATGCGGATCCGCATTTCCGCCTGGTCATCGGCGGGGATGCGGCGCTGGAACGCGGAAACCGCAAGGTGGCGCGGCTCATCGCCGCGGCCGGACAGGCCCGAGGAGACATCGTCATGATCTCCGATTCGAACGCGCGGCTCGGGCCCGACGACGTGGCACGGATGGCTGCGATCTTCCGCGATCCGGATGTGGGCTGCGTTTCGAACCTCTTCACCGGCGCGGGCGCGCAGTCGTTCGGGGCATCGATCGAATCGCTGCATCTGCTCAGCTTCGTCGTCCCCGGAAACGTGCTGGCGGCGTTTGCAAACGTCCCGTGCGTCGTCGGGAAATCGATGGCCATCTCCCGCAGCGCGCTCGAGGCCATCGGCGGATTCGAGCGCTTCGCCGGCGTGCTCGCGGAGGACCAGGCGATCGGCCTGGCGGTGCGCGACGCCGGATTCCGCGTCGTGCTCTCGCCGGTGGTCGTGCGCAACGTGGTCGTCCGCCGCTCGCTGCGCCGCGCCCTGGCGCGCCAGGTGCGATGGGACAAGATCCGATTCGCCTTCTCGAAGTGGATGTACTCAGCGGAGTTCCTCCTGAACCCGCTGCCGTTCGCCCTGGCGGCCGTCGCGCTCGGCGCGCCGTGGATGATCGCGGTTGCGACAGGGATCCTCAGAGTTGTCTCCGTGGCTCTGCTCGCCAGGGCGACGGAGGCGCCCATCCGGCTGCGGGAACTGCTCCTCGTGCCGCTCCTCGATCTGCTTCAGTTCGGTGCGCAATTCATTCCATACATGGATGATCGGGTCACCTGGCGCGGGCACACGGCGCGAATCGGGCGCCACTCGGTGCTGATGCACGTCACGGAGACGCACTCCGCAGCCGCGTAGTACGATGATCGTTCGCCATGTCCGTTCCGCAGGATGACGCCGCGGCAGCCGCTCTTCCGGCCGAAGCTCTCCCCGCCCTGGCGGCGGTCGAGTCGCGGGTTCCGCTCTTCGACCGGGAGCTCAGCTGGATCGAGTTCAACCGCCGCGTTCTGGGCGAGGCGCAGAACCCGGAGGTACCGCTCCTCGAACGGGTCAAGTTCGTGAGCATCGCCTCGAACAATCTGGACGAGTTCTTCATGATCCGGGTGGGTGAGCTGCACGACCTGCTCGCGGCGAAAGTGGCCGAGCCGGTCTCGGTGACCGCCCACAGCCAGAAGCTCGAGGAGATCCGGAAGCGGTCGCGCCAGCTCCTCGAAGAGACGTATCGGTGTCTCGGCCAGGACTTGTTGCCAGCGCTGGCCAAGGAAGGGATCCGCATCGAGCGCGTGTCGGAGCTTCCGAAGAAGGAGCGGGCCACCGTCGAGGAGTACTTCGCGCGCGAGATCGAGCCGATTCTCACGCCCCTGGCGATCGATCCGGGGCATCCGTTCCCCTTCATCGCCAACCTGACGCTGAATCTCGCGTTGCAGCTCGAGTCTGCGCGCGCGGACACGTACACCGTGGTGGTGCGGATTCCGGAGCGTTCGCCGCGCCTCGTGCAGTTCGCGGAGGGGCGGTACGTCCGGCTCGAGGACCTCATCGCCTCGGTGATCGAGCGACTCTTTCCCAGCATGCGTCTGCGGAAGTCGATCGCCTTTCGCGTCATCCGCAACTCGGACATCTCGATCAAGGAAGAGGATGTTCAGGACCTGCTCAAGAGCGTGGAGACGGAACTGCGGCGCCGCGACCGCCAGGAGGTCGTGTGGCTCGAGGTGGAGGCCGGTGCGGATGAACAGCTCCTGTCGCTGCTGATCACGCAGATGAAGTCGTCGCGCGAGGACACCTTCTTCGCTCCCGGCCCGCTGAAGCTCGGCGACCTGATGCAACTCTACGATCAGGCGAACCACGCGCCGTTGAAGGATCCGCCGTTCAATCCGCGAATCTCGGCGCAGCTCGCGAGCTCCGAGGACATCTTCTCCATCGTCCGCCGGGGAGACCTGCTGCTGCATCGCCCGTACGATTCGTTCACCGCGGTCGTGGAGTTCGTGCAGACCGCCGCCGACGATCCCGACGTCGACGCCATCAAGCAGACGCTCTACCGCACCGATCCGGGATCCCCCATCGTCGAGGCGCTGGCCAGCGCGGCACGCAACGGAAAGCAGGTGACCGCGGTGGTCGAACTGCAGGCCCGCTTCGACGAGTTGAAGAACATCACCTGGGCGCGGCATCTCGAGGAGGCCGGGGTGCAGGTGGTGTATGGGCTGGTGGGGATCAAGACGCATTGCAAGCTGTGCCTCGTCGTTCGCCGCGAGGCCGGCGGGCTGCGGCGCTACCTCCACCTTTCGACCGGCAACTACAACGCGGTCACGGCCCGGCTCTACACCGACCTCGATCTCTTCACCTGCGATCCGGCGCTCTGCTCCGATGCCGCGCAGCTCATGAATCTGCTCACCGGATACAGCGTGGCAGGCGTGCAGGAGCTGATCGAACGCGCCGACGGGGCCCTGCAGTGGCGCGACTTCGTCGTCGCGCCGCTCGACTATCAGCGCTGGGTGCTGACGATGATCGAGCGGGAAACCAAGCATGCGCGCGAAGGCAAGCCGGCTCGGATCACCGCCAAGATGAACGCGCTCGTCGACACCCCGGTGATCGAAGCGCTGTACCGCGCCAGCGGCGCCGGAGTGAAGATCGACCTGCTGGTCCGCGGGATCTGCTGCCTCGTCCCCGGCATCCCCGGCATCAGCGCGAACATCCAGGTGCTGTCGGTGATCGACCGCTTTCTCGAACACTCCCGCATCTTCCGGTTCGAGAACGGGGGCGCACCGGAGTTCTTCGTCTCCAGCGGCGACTGGATGCCGCGCAATTTCATCCGGCGCGTCGAAGTGACTTTCCCGGTGCGTGACAAGGCGCTGGCCAAACGCATCGAGCAGCAGATCCTGCCGATCTCCCTGGCCGACAACGTGAAGGGATGGGTGCTCGATCCCGACGGGACGTATCACCGCCGCAAGCCCGAGGCGCCGCCGGTGCGCAGTCAGGAGGCGTTCATCTCCATCGCGCGATCGGAGGCGGTGCGCGTCGGCCCGTACGAGGAGATCATCCGGACGCCCGGACGCTTCCGGCGTCGGGTGCGGCGCAGAAAAACGAAAGGGTGAAGGGCGTCCTTCGCACCATCAAATCGCTCTTCCGATGCGCGGCGGCACCATCCACTCCAGCGTCGGCGTCCCTTCCATCCGCACGCCGTAGAAGCCGCCTTTCTTGAGCGAGAGGGGACCGCGCACGCCAGTCAGATCCATCATGATCTCGGTCATGTTCGGCTCGTGTCCGGTCAAGATTGCGAACTCACGGTCGATGCCGGAGATCAGTGCGCGGACCTCGGGGAGGGTGCCCGCTGGCTTGAGCGCATCGCTCTGCTCGACGCGCAGGTGACGGTAGGCGGCGGCCACCGCCTCGGCCGTCTGGAGGGCGCGCACGAGCGGACTGGAATCGATCACCTCCGCGTCGGGGAAGATCTCGGCGAGCGCGCGGGCGATGTCCTTCATCTTGTGTCTGCCTTCGGCGGTGAGCGCGCGGTCGGCATCCGTCATCCCGGGCGATTTGTCCTCGGCGATTCCGTGGCGTAGCAGGATGAGGAATTTCACGAGGCTTCGAAGCGCACCTTTCTGTCGAACAGCGATGCGAAGTACTTTGCACGCCGCGCCGCGCTGGCGATCTCCACGCCTGCGTCGGCACGCGCGCGCACGATGAAGCGCACCGCTCCGTTCGAACGGACCGCGACGTCGCGGACGCTCTGACGATGACTGCGGTCGAGTCCTTCGGCGATGCGCAGGATCGCGGCGAGTTTCTCCACTTCCCGCCGCTGCGCGCGCGTCAGCTCCGAAAGGTTCGCATGCTCCTCTGCCGGTGCCGACTTTCGGTGGTATCGCGCCACGTTGGCCACGAGCACGAGCTGTTCCTCGGTGAATCCGCGGAGCGCCGCGTGCCGGATCAGATAGTAGGTGTGCCTGTGATACCCGCGGTCGCTCACCTGCATGCCGCTCTCGTGGAGGAGGGCGGCGTATTCGAGCAGCTCGGCGGCGTCGTCCGGGAGGCGATGCAGATCGCGCGTCTGATCGAAGATCCGCCGCGCCAGCCGCGCCACATGCTGTGCGTGGCGGCGGTCGCAGGCGCTGCGGTCGGCAAGGGCGAGGGCCGAGGCGCGCCGGGTCGCGCTCCCGTCGTCGTGCCGCGACCGCGGTTGGGCCATCCGGCTTTCGAGGATTCCCTCGCGGAGGGCCACGGGACAGGCGAGGATCGATGGCAGCCGCAGCGCGGCCATGACCTGGTCGAGCACGATCGCGCCGGCGACGATGTTGCGCGCGCGCTTCTCGTCGAGTCCGAACCGCTCGACGCGCTCTTTGGCCGTCATGCCGGCCAGATCCCCGAAGGTCTCGTTCAGCGCCGCGCGCGTCGCTGCCGGCTTCAACCCGCCCTCGGGAGCGGCGATGTTCGTGAGCGCCTGAATCGTCCCCGAAGTCCCGATGCCGAGGTCGAATCCGATGTGGCGAATCGGTTTCTCCAGCGGCTTCATCTCGCGGGCGGCGAAGCGCCGGCAGGCCTCCACGTCGCTGGCCGCCGGCTTGTCCTCGAGCCGGAAGCGCTGCGCCAGGCGTAACGCGCCGAGCGGGAGGCTGGCGGTGAAGTAGATTTCGGCGGCCGTGCCGACGATGAGCTCTACACTGCCGCCGCCGATGTCCACGCACACCGCGGTGCTGCCGGCGAGATCGACGGCCGCACGCACCGCCCGGAAGATGTAGTCCGCTTCCTCTTCGCCCGAGATCACGCGGACGCGGATGCCGCTGGTCTGCCGCACCCGCCGCAGGAACTCGCGGCGGTTGGGTGCCTCGCGGACGGCGCTGGTGGCCACGGCGATGATCTCGTCGACCTTCCAGCCGCGCGCCACGGCGGCCATCCGTTCGAGTGCGGCGACGGCGCGCTGCATGGCCTTCGCCTCCAGCGGCGCGCCGTCGAGGCTGCCGAGGCCGAGCTGGACCATTTCCTTTTCTTTGTCGACCACACGGTAGCCGCCGTCGCGGAGCTCGGCCACGATCGTGTGAATCGAGTTCGTCCCGATGTCGATGGCGGCGATGCGCCGGGCAGCTGGATTCATCCCGAAGGAAGTATCGGGCATGAGCACATACCGTGCAATGCGCGAACTCGTTTCCCGGCAAAGCTTTCCGGCCGCTTCATGCCGAATTCACCTCCGCACCATCGGAGCTTCATCCGCCCCTCGCTAGCATCCGGCGCAACAAGGAGGCTAGTGGAGTATGAAGAAACGGAGGTCTCTCTTTGCAGCGGTCGCGGTGTCGGCCGCTCTTGCTGCCGGTGCGTTGGCGCAGACGGTGCCGGCGGCCGCGACGCCGCCCAACGACACGCCGAACTTCAAGGTCGGCGCCACGATTTTTGCGGACTACACCTATCTCCAATCCCCGGAGACCACGGATGCGGAGGGGAACACGATCCACAGCAACTCGTTCAACGTGAGCCGCGCCTACATCAACTTCATCGGCAACCTCAACCATCTCATCGGCTTTCGGATCACTCCCGACATCATCCGCGACAGCAGCAGCGGCAGCTCGCTCAACGGAAGCATCGCCTTCCGGCTGAAGTACGCCTTCGCACAACTGAACCTCGACGATTGGACGACACACGGCTCCTGGGTCCGCTTCGGGCTTCAGCAGACGCCGTGGATCGACTACGCCGAAGGCGTCTACCGCTACCGCTTTCAGGGGCCGACGTTCGTCGACCGCGAGGGCTACCTGGCGTCTTCGGACCTCGGTTTCTCGGGTCACTACAATTTCCCCGGAAACTACGGTGACCTGCACGCCGGCTTCTACAACGGCGAGGGATACAACCACCCTGAGGCCAACAACGAGAAGTCGTTCCAAATGCGTGGCACGCTGCGTCCGGTTCCGACGGGCGGAGTGGCCAAGGGCCTCCGGCTGTCCGGCTTCATCGATGAAGACCACTATCAGGAGGGAGCCAAGAAGACGCGCTACCTCGGGCAGGTCTCGTTCGAATCGAGCTGGTTCAACGCCGCCGCGGAATACCTTTCGGCGAAGGACCAGATCTCGCAGCTCGCCACCACCACCGACGCCAGCGGCTACTCCGTCTGGGTGACGCCGAAATTCGGCGGCGGATGGGAAGCCCTCCTGCGGCACGACGAGATCAAGCCGAACAAGAGCACGAGCCTCAAGCGGAAGCACGACATCGCCGGCATTGCCTACTGGTTCCAGCACATGCACGGCGTGCAGACGGCGCTGATGCTCGACTACGACTCGTACAAACAGGCCGGCGTCACGTCCGCACCGCCGAAGACCACGGCCTACGGCGTCAAGATGCTGGTCAACTTCTGACATGAACAGGGACATGGCGCTGCGATATGCTGCAGTGCCGAAGAGAGGAAGACGATGCGAAAGACTCTTTTCGTGATTCTCGCCGTTGCGCTCGCGGGCTGTCAGCAGAGCGAGACGACCACCACGACGGGCACCGCCGGCACGACCGCTGCTGCTGCGAGCGCTGCCCCAGTCCGCCTGCAGGGAGCGGGCTCGACGTTCGACACGCCGCTGTTCAGCAAGGTCTTCGACGCGTACCAGAAGCAGGGCGGCGCGGAGGTCAACTATCAGTCGATCGGCAGCGGCGGCGGAGTGCAGCAGGTCATCAAGGGTGTCGTCGATTTCGGTGCCAGCGACTACCCGCTGAATGACGAACAGACGAAAGCGGCGGAGGCGGCCGGAGGACCGGTCGTCCACGTCCCGGTGACCATGGGGGCGGTCTCGGTCGGCTACAACCTCCCCGTGGAGGGGTTGCGGCTCGATGGTCCGACGCTCGCCGACATCTATCTTGGCAAAATCACGAAATGGAACGACCGCCGCATCGCGGCGATCAATCCGGGCGTCCAGCTTCCGTCGACGGCGATCGCCGTCGTCCATCGCGCGGACGGAAGCGGCACGACGTTCATCTTCACCTCCTACCTGTCGGCAGTCAGCCCGGAATGGAAATCGAAGGCCGGTGCCGCCGGATCGGTGAAATGGCCGGTGGGAATCGGGGCCAAAGGAAGCGAAGGAGTCTCGGGCCAGGTGACGAACACGCCCGGGGCCGTCGGATACTTCGAGATGGCGTACGCCAATCTCAATCACATCAAATCGGCGGTGCTGAAGAATGCCGGGGGTCGATTCGTCGCGCCGTCGGTGCAGGGCGCCGCGGACGCGGGCGCCAGCGCGGCGAACAACATGCCGGCGGATCTGAAGGCGGTCTTCGTGAACGCCCCCGGCGATACGAGTTATCCGATCGCCGGCTTCAGTTGGATCATCGTCTATCAGAACCAGAAGGACGCCACGAAGGGAGAGGCGCTCGTCAAGCTGCTGCGGTACACCGTCCACGACGGCCAGCAGTTCGCGCAGGCGCTCGACTACGCGCCGCTGCCGAAACCGGTCCAGGATCTCGACGATCAAGCGATCGCCAAGATCTCCGTCGCCGGTCACCCGGCGCAGTAGCGAATATTGAAGCTGATGCAGCGTTCCGCAGACGACCGCTTGTTCCGGCTGATGACCGGTGCGTTTGCTGCACTGGTGCTGGTCATCGTCATCGGGATCGGTTACGAGCTTTGGGCGCAGTCGGTACTTTCCATCCAGAAGTTCGGCTGGTCCTTTTGGACCGGCCGAACCTGGGATCCTGTTGCCGGCGATTTCGGTGCACTGCCGTTCATCTGGGGAACGATCTACTCTTCACTTCTGGCGCTGATCCTCTCGACACCGATCGCCCTGGGCATCGCCATCTTCATCTCGGAGTTGTCGCCGCGCAGCCTGCGGCAACCGCTCGGGTACCTGACGGAACTGCTGGCCGCGATCCCGTCGATCGTCTACGGCTTGTGGGGAATCTTCGTGCTGGTGCCGATCGTGCGCAAAGCGGAGATCCTGTTACCCGATCCGCTGCGCAAACTGCCATTGTTCAGCGGCGCTCCGCTCGGCGTCGGCATGGGGGCGGCGGGGCTGATTCTGGCCATCATGGTCGTTCCCTATACATCGTCCGTGGCCCGCGAGATTCTGAAGAACGTTCCCGTGGCCCAGCGCGAAGCCGCGTACGCGCTCGGCTCGACGCGGTGGGAAGCGATCAAGGTGGCCATCGGCTATGGGAAGACCGGCATCATCGGCGCCATCATGCTCGGCCTCGGCCGCGCACTCGGCGAGACGATGGCCGTGACGATGGTCATCGGGAACGCTCCGCAAGTCTCGCTGTCGCTCTATGCGCCGCAATACACGATGGCCGCGGTGATTGCCAACGAGTTCACCGAGGCGGCCGAAGAGTTGTACCTGCACGCGCTCATCGAAATCGGGTTGCTGCTCTTCGTCATCACCATCGTGGTGAACATCCTTTCGCGCCTGCTGATCTGGAGCACGAGGCGCAGGGCTCCGAACGTCGTTGCTGTCCCGCCGGTGGTGGAAGAAGAAGAGGCTGCGGCATGACCTACGCCGTGCGCCGGAGGACCATTTCGAAAGTCGCGGAATCGCTCTGCGCGGTTGCCGTCGTTCTGGCATTGCTTCCGCTCGTCCTGATCCTCGGCTATGTCATCGCGCACGGACTGACGGCGCTGAACTGGGCGTTTTTCACCCAGACGCCGAAGCCGGTGGGCGAAACCGGCGGCGGGATGGCCAATGCCATCGTCGGGACCCTGGTCCTGATCGGCCTGGCGGCGCTGTTCGCCGTTCCGGTCGGCTGCATCTGCGGGATCCATCTGGCCGAATATCCGACCTCGCGCTTTTCGGCCCTGGTCCGCTTCGCGGCCGACGTGCTCAACGGCGTCCCGTCGATCGTGATCGGCATCTTCGCCTACGGCATCGTGGTCCTTCCGGTAAAGCGGTTCAGCGCGCTGGCCGGCGGTGTGGCCCTGGGCCTGCTGATGATTCCCATCGTGGTGCGGACGACCGAAGAACTGCTGCGCCTGGTGCCGCCCGGTCTGCGCGAGGGCGCGCTGGCGCTCGGCGCGACGCGCACCCGCGCCGTCTTCACGGTGATCGTCCCGTCGGCGCTCCCGGGGATCATGACCGGCGT
>DATFUW010000483.1:0-2270 GCA_035260605.1 Thermoanaerobaculia bacterium
CTTGCCGAAGATGACGTGATCGGCGGGAACGAATTCCTGGTGGCCGTCGAAGTCGATGAATCCAAATGTGTTGCGCCCCTGGCCGACCGACAGCTCGACTTCCGAGCCGCGGATCCCGACGACCTCGCCGAGGCGGACGCCCCGTGCATCGATCACCGTGGCCCCGTCATACGCTCCGTCCGCATGAGCCGGCGCTCCGGGCGAGGCCCATCCCGCTCCGCCGGGACGTTGAAGCCTTCGAATCGCCAGGTCGAGGCGGCGCGCGGCGGCGCGCGGATTGCCATCGTCGATGGCCTCACGCGTCTGTTCGATGAGATCGCGAACGGGCCCGTCGCCAACGACGCCCGAAGCACGTTTTGCAGCATCGAGCGCCCGACCGGCTTGGGCGACGTCGCCGCGCGCCAGGGCCGCGCCTGCAGTGCGACTCGTCAGCAACAGGCCCCCACGCGCCTGCTCGAGCGGATCGGACGACGACACGCGCAACGGCGGGACGGGCGATTCATGCTGCCCGACCGCTACGACCCATCCGAAGATGCCAAGCGCGCCGAACCCCAGAACGATCATTGCGGCGAGCAGCAGCAGCTTCTTCACGCCGCCATCTCCATCTGCTTCAGTTCCTTCCGTGACTTCACGCCGAGGCCGTGCTTCCACCCGATCTTCACCATCATGAAATTCATCGGGATGGTGAGAATGAAACCGGTGATGAGACCGAGCGCTGCGAACCCCCAGAACGCGAATGTGTACGGCTTCGGCTGCTGCCCGACGGCGTGCGGCGTCACGTACCCCATGATCACTCCCATGCCGGCCATCACCGTCATCATGGAGAAGAACTCGGCGCGCCCCGCCATCCAGAAAGCCTTGAGGTTGCTGTCAGTCATCATCTTCATGGCCACGAACTGAAAGATGAACCAGCCGAACGCGTAGCCGACCGCATATTCGAACCAGTACTCCTGCCAGAACGACATGTTCGTGAGGCGGGCGACCACCATCGCCGTGACGATTCCCAGCCCATCGCCTCCGACGCAGTGAATGGCCGACGCGGTCACCTTGCGGAATGTGTTCTCGCTGTAGGCGGCAAACCTGCGGGCTTGATCCTTCGGATCATCGAATCGCCCGATGTCCCGAGGCCGCGAGGAGACGAAATAGAGCGCCAGGCCGATGACCGAGAAGAAGAGAACGATGATCGGCCACGCCCATTTGAGGGCGCGATCGACCTCCCGGTTCTTCGTCTTCATGTCCCACGCGACCCACCCTGCAGCACCGGCTCCGAAGAGGTACCACGGCGCGACGAACAGGGGGTGGGCCAGAAATGACATCGATCCCCGAAACAGCAACGACCATACCGTGTACGGCCGGCATGGGCGCCGGCGCTACATGCGCTACATCATTCCGGGCCGGCCGCCAACGCCCATCATCGACCCCATGATGGTGTACGTGTCGTTGGTCGTGTTGTCCGTGACGGACCCGAGCACGAGCATCATGCCTCGCGTGCCACCGTCCATCTCGATCCGGATCTGCAGGCCGGTGCCGTCGCCGTAACGGCTGGTCACGCCCGCCAGGACATCGTTGAACTGATGCGCCGAATATCCCTGGATCGAGAATGGCAGACTCTTCGGTCCGGATAGTGGATCGCTGCCATCGGCATCGAGGATCTCCACGGTTCCGGCGATCGGAACCGATCCGGTGTTCGTGATCATCACGTTCGTCCGGAACTGCGGCTCGGGAAGGATGCCTTGCAGATAGTAACGATGCTCGTCGTCATCCGTCATCATTCCGCCGCCATACCCCATGCTCAGCGAGCTGGGCATGGCCGTGAACGCCGAGCCATACGCCCCACTGCCGAACTTCGTGTACGTGCGGATCGTCCCGACGACGGGATTCGAGCCGCGGATGACGATGCTGCCGAAGCCCGAGTCGAGATGGAACTGGCTCTTGATGACATCGGCGAAGTAGATGACCGGCTGCGTCATGGTGACGGTCGCCGTGGCCAGAGGCGCGGCCGACGGGCTGTCCATCGGGTGAAACTCGAGGGTGACCGTGACGAGCAGTGGGCAGCGGACCCAGAGGTCCGTGATCCAGAACGATCCCTGCGCGCCGTCTCCCCTGCCCGCAACAGGGGCGATCAGTTCCGTCGAAGCCATCCCGATCGGGCCGCCGGAGTAGCCAGGACCCTGCGCATGGGCGGCCAGAGCGATGGTGAGCAGAAGCACTGTGAATCGAAATGGCATGCGGATCCTCCGATCGCAACGTACAACGGTGGCGGTCGGGAG
>DATFUW010000484.1:0-2713 GCA_035260605.1 Thermoanaerobaculia bacterium
GGCTCTTGAATTCGCGATGCAGCGCCTCGAGGGCGCCGTGCATGCGGTGCTGAACGTCTCGGATCACATCATGGATCATGCAAGCCTCGCATCAATGGTTGACGATGGGCGAGGAACGCTGCGTCCGGTTCCCCGTTCAACGTTCCGCGTTCATGGTTTCCACGGGCAATTCTTCGGTCACGATCGACCCGATCTCCTCGCCCAGCAGCGCGCGCCGGATGTTTCCCGGGTCGCGCAGCGAGAAGATGTAGATCGGGATCGAACTGCCGCGGGCCAGATCGATCGCCGCCGCGTCCATCACCTGCAAGCGTTCGGCGAGCACGCGCTGGTAGGTGGCGTGCGGGATCTTCTGCGCGGCGGGGTTCTTCTCCGGGTCCGCGGTATAGATGCCGTCGACTTTCGTGGCTTTGAAAATGATCTCGCACTTGAGCTCGGCCGCCCGCAGCGATGCGGCGGAGTCGGTGGTGAAGAACGGGTTGCCGGTCCCCGCGGCGCAGATCACGATCCGCCCCTTTTCCAGATGGCGGATGGCGCGGCGGCGGATGAACGGCTCCGCGACCTCGGCCATGGTAATGGCCGTCGTCACCCGGGTGTCGGTGTTGCGCCGTTCCAGTGCGTCCTGCAGCGCGAGGGCATTGATCACGGTGGCCAGCATCCCCATGTTGTCGCCCGCGACGCGGTCGATCCCCTCGGTGGCCGCGGTAACGCCGCGAAAGATGTTGCCCCCGCCGATGACGATGGCGATCTGCACGTCCGAGGCGTGTACGGCGGCGATTTCGTCGGCGATCACCGACAGCGTCTCGGCGTCGATGCCGCTGCGGCGGCCGCCCATCAGCGCCTCGCCGGAGAGTTTGAGAAGGATGCGGTGGTACTTCGGCCCTGGGCCGTCAGACATGGCGGGCGAAGTATAGCAATGGCGGCCGGCGCGCGGCGGGCCGCCATTGCGCGCTATTTCACGAAGGCCATGACTTCCGAGGCGAAGTCGCCGCCCTTCTTGTCGATCCCTTCACCAAGTTTGTAGCGCGTGAAGCGCGTCACGGTGTACGCGCACCCGGCCTCTTTTCCGGCGGCCTGAAGATAGTCGCCGACGCTCTGCTTGTCGTTGCGGATGTACGGCTGCTCGAGCAGGCAGGTCTCGCCGTAGAACTTCTCCAGTTTCCCGGTGACCATCTTCTCGACGATGTTCTCCGGCTTGCCGGACTTGAGCGCCTGGTCTCGCGCGATCTCGCGTTCGGTGTCGATGTCCTTCTGCGTGACGTGCTCGCGGGCGATGAAGCGAGGCTCGGACGCGGCGATGTGCATGGCCACGTCTCTGGCCGCGTCGGCGGCCGACCCGCCGCCCTGGTTGGCCACGAGCTCGACCATGACGCCGATCTTGCCGCCGGCGTGGATGTACGTGCCCAGGACCGCGCCGGGGGCCGCCTGATAACGAGCGAAGCGGCGCACGGCGACGTTCTCACCGAGCGTGGCGATCATGGCCTGCGTCTTCTGCGCGACCGTCTCGCCTTTGGTCCACGGCTCGTTGAGGAGCTCGGTCATGTCGTTGGCCTTGCTGCCGGCAATGATCTTCGCCACGCCGCCGACGAACTCGCGGAACTGCTCGGTCCGGGCGACGAAGTCGGTCTCGCAGTTGACCTCGACGAGCACGCCGGTGTTGCCGGCGGTGTAGGCCTGCACGGCCCCTTCCGAGGCCACGCGGCCGGCCTTCTTCGAGGCGGCGGCGAGCCCCTTCTTGCGGAGGATCTTGGTGGCCTCCTCCATGTTTCCGTTTGCTTCGGTCAGCGCGCGCTTGACGTCCATCATGCCCGCGCCGGTCTGCTCGCGAAGGTCCTTGACCATCGCTGCGGTAATGTCAGCCATTTGCTTTTCTCCGGAAAGGCGTCAGGCGTCCGGCACTGGACGTCAGGAACGTGAAGTCCCTGAGGCCCGAGGCCCGACACCTGACGCCCGAATTTTCAGACCACGGGAGCGGGCTCGGGAGCCGTTGCTTCGGCCTGCACGGCTGCCGGTTGTGGGGGTTCTGCGCCCTTGTCTTCCGCTCCGACGTAGCGCTCCTCCGCGAGGTTGTAGCCTTCGAGGACCGCGTCGGCGACCTTCTGAGTGAAGAGACGGATGGCCCGGATGGCGTCGTCGTTGCCCGGAATGACATAGTTGATGTCCTCCGGGTCGCAGTTGGTGTCGACGATGGCCACCACCGGGATGCCGAGCTTCTTCGCTTCCTTGACCGCGATGTACTCCTTCTTCGGATCGATGACGAAGAGCGAATCCGGAAGGGAATCCATCTCGCGGATGCCGATCAGGTTCTTCTGGAGCTTTTCGCGTTCGCGGTCGAGTGCCGCGCGTTCCTTCTTCGAGAGCTCCTTTTCCGTATCGGCGAGCATGGCCTCGAGTTCCTTGAGGCGCTCGATCGAACGGCGGACGGTCGTGAAGTTGGTCAGAGTTCCGCCGAGCCAGCGGTTGTTCACGTAGAACATGCCGCAGCGGTTGGCTTCCTCGAGAATGGCGTCCTGCGCCTGGCGCTTGGTGCCGACGAACAGGATGCGGCCGCCTTTGGCGACGGTGTCGGACACCGCCTGCAGCGCGCGATGCAGCATCGGCACGGTCTGCGCGAGGTCGACGATGTGGATGTTGTTGCGGGTGCCGAAGATGTACGGGGCCATCTTCGGGTTCCAGCGGTGCGCCTGATGGCCGAAATGGGCGCCAGCTTCCAAAA
>DATFUW010000485.1:0-9357 GCA_035260605.1 Thermoanaerobaculia bacterium
CTGCCGCCCGCAATCGCTCGGCGATGAACGCGTCCTTCGCAGGTGTGCTCGATGCCAGTGCGAGCGATCCCGCCGACGTGCGCATCCTGTCGGCCGTGTCGATGTTGTCCTTGATCAGCACCGGGATGCCGTGCAGCGGCCCGCGCTCTCCCTTCTCCTTCCGCTCGCGGTCGAGCATGTCGGCGATCTGCAGCGCGTCGGGATTCAGCTCGAGGATCGCGTTGATCGCCGGCCCGTTCTTGTCCAGCGCGTCGATGCGCCGCAGATAGGCCTCGGTGAGCGAGCGTGCAGTGAAGCCGCCTCCGCGGAGCTCGTTGCGGAGCTGCATGAGAGTCAATTCTTCGAGCTCCGGCTCGCTCTGCGCGCTGGCCGTGCGCGCCAGCATGGCCACCGCGCCGGCGCCGGCGATGGTGAGGAAATCTCTGCGATCGATGCTCATCCATCCATCCTATACGCGATCCGCCGACTGGCGCTTCACCGCTTCACCGCCCCGTATCGGAGGGCGAGCAAACGGGCGGGCTCGCTGCCGTCGACGCTGCAAACGAACAGGTCGTCGTACTCGGTCGCGGGGACCGAGGGCGGGTTCGGCACGCCGAGCGCGCGGAGGACGTCGGGAAGGATGTCCCCGTGCGTCACGACGACGGCCGTTTCGCCGCGGTTTCGCGCGAGGATTTCCTGCGCCAGCCGCTGCGGATAGTCCTTTCCGGTCGTCACGATCACCGGCGTGATGTGGCCGGCGCGCGCCAGCGGGGCCGCCGTCTGCTGCGTCCGCAGAAACGGCGTCACGTAGATGGCCGCGACCGGGACGCCGGCGAGCATGCGCGCCAGCTCGTTCGCCCGTTCCATCCCCGCGGCGCTCAGCGGCGAATTCTGGGCCTGCGATTCGCGGTCGGCGTGACGCACGACGATGACCGTCGTCACCGGGTTCTGCGCGCAGGCTGCCAGCACCAGCAGCAAGGGAACAAGAGCCCGTCTCATGGTGCCGTCATCGTATCGCGTCAGGCGGCGAGCGGCAGCTCCATCGGATCGTGCTCCCAGCAGGAGATCCAGAACCAGATCACCGCTTCGTCGGTCCGCATCGTTCCGTAGACGGTCTTGATCATGCAGGTCATGCCGCACCTCCCATGGATGACATTGGGCGTCCGCGGCTTGACGCGGACAGGGCGGCTTCGAGGCAGCCTGGAGGAATGTTTGTGGCGAAAAAAAGGCAGCAGCCCGGCGATCGTACAATCGACACGTGCCTCTGATCGCCATCGTCGACGACGAAGCGAACATCCGCGATACGGTGGCCTTCGCGCTGCAGCGCGAGGGATGGGAGGTCACCACCTACGCCGACGGCAGCGATGCGTGGCGCGCGTTCCGCGGCGCGATGCCCGACCTCGTCATCCTCGATATCCTGATGCCGCGCACCGACGGGCTGGAGCTCTGCCGCCGGATCCGCGGAGCGTCGGAGACCGTGCCCATCATCTTTCTCACGTCCCGTGACGACGAAGTCGACCGCGTCCTCGGGCTGGAGCTCGGCGCCGACGATTACCTCTGCAAGCCGTTCTCGATGCGCGAGCTGGTGGCGCGTGCCCGCGTCCTGTTCCGCCGCGCTGCGCGCCGCGCCGACGGATCGCAGGACGAGGACGCGACACTGCACGTCGGTCCGCTGGAGCTCGATCGGCACCGTTTCCTCGTGCGGTGGAAAGGACAGGCCATCGATCTCACCGTCACCGAGTTCCTGATGTTGCAGGCGCTGGTGCGCCATCCCGGGCACGTGAAGACGCGCGTGCAGCTCACGCGCGAGGGATATCCGCACGACAACTACGTCAGCGAGCGGACGATCGACAGCCACGTGAAACGGATCCGCAAGAAGTTCGAAGCGGTCGATCCGCAGTTCGACCGCATCGACACGGTGTACGGAATGGGCTACCGCTACCAGCCCGAGGCATCATGAGTCTCTCGCGCATCGTCTCCCGCATTTCCGTGCGCCTCGCGCTCTTCAACCTGCTGGTCGTCTTCCTTCCGGTCGCCGGCGTCCTGTTCCTCGGCGTCACCGAGCAGCACCTCGAACAGGCGCAGGTCGACTCCATGGAGCGGCAGGCGCGCATCGTGGTGTCGATGCTGCAGGCCGGGATGCGCGCCGATGCCGCGCTGCAGAACGTCAGCTTCGGCGACGAGCGGATCCGCATCGTCGAACCCGACGGCCGCGTCACCGCCGACACCGGCGCGCTGCAGGCTCCGGAAGAACAGCAGGCCGCACGGCCGCGGCCGAACTGGCTCTATCGCGCCGCGGCTGCGGTCTTCAAACGACCGCTGCTATGGTTCCGGCCCAACGCGCGGCCGCTGGCGTCGAGCGACGACTACGAACGCGCGGACGTCCTCCAGGGATCGGAAGTCCGGCAGGCCTTCGTCGGACAGACCGGCGTGGAGAAGCGCGTCTCGTCCGCTCCCGGAAATCCGGTGACGCTCTACACCGCGCTTCCGGTCTACCGCCGCGGGGACGTGATCGGCGCGGTGCTCGTGTCGCAGACTACCGATCAGATCCGGCAGGACCTTCACGCGCTGCGCCTGGGAATCGTGGAGATCTTTCTCGCCTCCGTGTTCGTGGCCCTCGTCCTGACGCTGCTGGTCAGCACGACGATCGCCCAGCCGCTGCGGCAACTGCGAAAGGAGGCGGGAGAGATCGCCGACTCGCGCGGCCGCCTGCGCGGGAACTTCCGCGGATCGGCCAAGCGCGACGAGATCGGCGATCTGTCGCGCGCGCTCGAACGCCTGACACACCGTCTGGAGCAGCATCAGCAGGCCACCGAGGCGTTCGCCTCGGACGTCTCGCACGAGTTCAAGAATCCGCTGGCCTCGATCCGCATGGCTACCGAGATGCTGGCGCAGGTCGATGAGCCGGCCGAGCGCGCGCGTTTCCTGCGGGTCGTCGAGTCCGAGATCGCACGCATGGAGAACCTCCTCTCCCAGGTCCGCGAGATCACGCTGATCGACGCCCAGATGCAGGCCGAGGAGCGAACCCCGGTCGAGGTCAACGCGCTGCTGCAGCGGATCGCCGACGGCTTCCGCATGCGCGAGCGCGGCCGGATCGTCATCGATCTCCACCTCGCTCCCGGACCGCTCGAGGTGCAGGCCTCCGAAGAGCGCCTACTCGAGGTCTTCGAGAACCTGCTGGACAACGCCGCCAGTTTTGCGCCGGACGGATCGCACGTTGCCCTCTCCACCGCACAGGACGATTCCACCGCCGTCGTCCGCGTCTCCGATCAGGGACCGGGCATCCCGGCCGAGAACATCCCGCGGATCTTCGACCGTTTCTTCTCCTCGCGTCCCGGAGTCCAGCGCGACCACCGCCACACCGGGCTGGGACTGTCGATCGTCAAGGCGATCATCGAGGGCTATGGCGGAAACATCAGCGCCGCCAGCGAACCCGCCGGCGGCGCCGTGTTCGAAGTGCGTTTGCGGGCGGGGGTCAGGTCTTGAATTTGGTATTTCCCACAGGGTGTAGCAAATACCAAATTAAAGACCTGACCCCATCCTGTTCGTTCAGTAGTTGATCGTTGCCACCACGACGTCGCTGTAGCTGCCGACGGTGACGTCCTGCGCCTGCGGGACTGTGCCGTAGACCGTGAGCGCCGTCGGAGCCTTCGAGGCCGCGTTGTAGGTGAGGGTGGTGCCGCCGGTCAGCGCGCTGCCCCAAACCTGCGTGCGCGCCCCGTCCTTGTACAGCGCATAGTTGAGGAAATCGCTGCCGCTCGACATCCGCCGCGTTCCGGCCGAGAGATTGCCGCCGACGCCGAGATCAACCGTCGCCGATGCGCCCTTGGTGCAGGCCACAGTCACGCTGCCGGTCGCGGTCAGGTCGGTCGACGCATTCGCCGACACCGGGTCGTACGCGCCGAATGCCACCGGCGCCGTGGTGATGGTGCAGACCGCGGCCACCGAGGCGGAGACGTTCAGGTTTGCGGTTGCGGTTCCGGCGAAAGCCGCCGGCGTGATGATCAAACTGAGGATCGCGAGAGAGAGGGTGATGCGCTTCATGGTTTGAGCTCCTTTTCGATGTTCAATTTAGGAGCGGGACCGTGAAGACCCTGGAGCCCGGATGCGGAATGTTCGTCAGAGGGGCAGCAAGAGACCGGGGGGCATCAGATCCACGGCGCATCACCGTCAAAAAGGCGTCAGGAGCGGTCGATCCGGCAGGCGAAGCATCCGTACGTCGGGAAACGGACGTGGAGGAACGCCGTCTCCGGGCGGCGAAAGAATCGCTCGACGGTCGCCGCGAACTCGGGCACCTCGACGAGTTCCGCGTCGAGGATCTCCTCGAGCGCCGAGTATGCCCGCACGAAGATCGGACCGTATTCTCTGTACGGCCCGCGTCTGGAGAAGGGGGTGAAGCCCGAGAGGATGAGCCGCTCCCCGGGCCGCGCACGGCGAAGGACATCGCGGCACGGCTCCCCGCCGGCAGCGACCATCCGCTGGACCGGCTGTCCGAGATCATCGATTCCTTCCGATTGGACCCGATGCAGATAGGACTCCGGAACGGGGGCGATGGCCACGCGGGTCTCCTGGAGGGGGGCTACGGTCATACCAGCACTCCTTTCCCGTGCAAAACACGGGATCGCAGAGCGGCGTTCGCTGCGCGAGGTTACGGAACGCCGACGCCACGGCGGCGGCTACAATGCGCCGATATGAAGAGAATGTTTGCCATGCTCCTGATCCTCGCGGCGCCGGCGATCGCCGCGCCGAAGCCATCGTCGAAGCCGTTCACCATCGTCGAGGCGACGATTCCGGAGATGCAGGCGGCGCTACGATCGGGGCGCGTCACTTCGCACGATCTCGTGCTGCAATCGCTGGCGCGGATCGCCACGTACGAGGACACGCTGCACGCGGTGATCACCATCAATCCGAATGCCTTGAAGGAAGCCGACGAACTCGATCGCGAGCGGAAGGCCGGCCATATCCGCGGCCCATTGCACGGCATCCCGATGGCCCTCAAGGACAACCTGCAGACCACCGACATGCGCACCACCGGCGGCACGCTCGCGTTTCGCGATCTCGTCCCGCCGTACCAGGCGACGGTGACCAAGCGGCTCCGCGACGCCGGCGCGATCATCATCGCCAAGACGCAGATGACGGAACTGGCGAACTGGGTCGCCGGCTCGCCGACGCCGATGCCGAACAACTACAACTCGCTCAACGGCTACGGCTACAACCCGTACGATCCGCGCCGCGACCCGCGCGAGGCCACCGGCGACGGACGCCCGGCCCTCAACACCGGAGGGTCGAGCTCCGGCGCCGGCACTGCCGCCAGCTTCTGGGCCGCGAACATCGGCACCGAGACCTCCGGCTCGATCCTCAGCCCGTCCAACCAGAACATGCTCGTGGGCATCAAGCCCACCGTCGGACGCGTCAGTCGCTACGGCGTCATCCCCATCACCGCCGATCAGGACACGCCCGGCCCGATGGCCCGCACGGTGACCGACGCGGCGATCGTCCTCGGGGCGATCGAAGGGCCCGACCCCGGCGATGCGGCGACGTCGCGCTGCGCACCGGTCGGCGACTACACGAAGTTCCTCGACGTGAACGGCCTGAAAGGGGCGCGGATCGGAATTCCGCGCGCGTTCTACTACGCCAAGGTGGCCGTCCCCGGATCGGACCGCGAACGCGGTGGCTTCCTCAACGATGAAGAGAAGAAGGTGTACGACGACGCCATCGCCGTGCTCAAACAGCAGGGCGCGGTCATCGTCGATCCGGCCGACATCCCCAGCATCGTCGACAAGGACCCACAGAAAAACTATCTGCTGTGGGGCGTCTGCACCGACATGGACGACGTGAAGGAAGGGAAGTGCTCCATCGACCTGGCCTATGGAATGGAGCGCGATTTCAACGCCTGGCTGAAGTCCCTGGGCCCCGCGGCGCCGGTGAAGTCGCTCACCGAGCTCCGGAAGTGGAACCGCGAGCACGAGAAGATGGGGACGATCAAGTACGGACAGTCGCTGCTCGACATCTCCGATGCCATGGACCAGGACCTCTTCCGCCAGCGGTACGAGCACGACCGCGCGCGCGACATCGAGCTGGCGGGGACGCACGGGATCGACGAGGTGATGAACGCCGATCACCTCGACGCCATCCTCTTCCCGGGCCCGATCGGCGCATCGATCGCCGCGCGGCCCGGCTATCCGACGGTGATCGTGCCGTTCGGCATGATCCCCAATGCCCCGAAACCGCCGTTCCCGGAAGGATTCAACGCCAGGCCGCAGCCGTTCGGGATCAGCTTCACCGGAATGGCATGCAGCGAGCCGACGCTGCTCAAGCTGGCCTACGCGTTCGAACAGGCGACGCACAAGCGCGTGCCGCCTCCGATGTGATCGGACGTGATCATCACGCCCGATCTTCGAGTCGCCGCTCGTAGATGGCGCGCTGCAGCCCGTTGATGAGCTGCCGCGCGTTGCGCCCGAGGACGCGTGAGTCGTAGCCGCCCTCCTGGACGACGAGCGTCGGCAGCCCGAGGCCGGCGACGGCGCCGCCGATGCGCTCGAATCCGGCGGGAGTGATCCTCCAGGCACCGGTGGGATCGCCCTTGGCGATGTCGAGCCCCGCGGAGACGACGAGGACGCGCGGCGCGAAGCCGCGGACGATCTCCAGCGCGCGCGTCAGCACAACGAGATAGTCGTCGTCGCCGATGTTTTCCGGAAGCGGGAAGTTGTGATGCATCCCTTCCCCGATGCCGCCGCCACGCTCGTCGGTGAATCCGGCGAAGTACGGATACGAGTAGCTCGGGTCGCCGTGAATGGAGATCGTCAGCACGTCGGCCCGTTCCCAGAAAATGTCCTGCGTCCCGTTTCCGTGATGGAAGTCGATGTCCAGCACGGCCACTCTGCCGAGCGAGGAGAGATCGTTCGCCGCGATGGCCGCATTGTTGAAGTAGCAGAAGCCGCCGTAGACGCGGCGCTCGGCGTGATGCCCGGGCGGGCGGCAGACGGCATAGACGAGCTTCTCCCCTTCGCGAATGAGGTCGGCGCCGGTCATCGCGCAGTCGACGGCGGCGCGGGCCGCCACCCAGGCGTTGCGCGTCAGCGGCGTGAATGTGTCGATGCAGTAATAGCCCGCCTGCACCGACTCGTCGACCGGCTTGCGGTGCTGCTGCCGGATCGGAAAGACGTACGGATAGACCGCTTCTCCCGGCGGCAGCTTCTGGCAGACGCGCGCCAGGTAGTCCACGAAGTCGGAATCGTGCACTGCGCGAATCGGCGTTTCTCCGTGCGTGCGCACCGGGACCATCTCCACTCCCGGCAGCGAGACGATGGCCGACTGGATACGGTCGACCCGGACCGGCCGCTCGACGTAGCCGCGCTCGCGCACGTGGTGGAGCTTGTGTTCCGCGGCCACGATGACCTTGATGGGGCGGAACGCGCCGCCGGCGGGGCGCGGGGGCGATAGCGGCGCGCCGCGCGGCGGCTCGAGACGGAGGTGCCCGTCGTCCACCGAGGCCACAAGGGCATTGGCATACGGGTCGTCGAGTGGAAAGGCGTACTTGCGAAACAGCAGGGCGGCGATGATGCCGCGCAGTTCGTCGCCCGACGGCACGCGCTCCGGCCCGAGGGAATCGAACATCAGGTACGGCTCGCCCGCGGCCTTTCCGGGGCGGTGGCGCTCGTAGTCGGTGCCCAGGACGACCCGCACGCCGAAGCGCTCGTAGAAGCGGATGCGCGAAGCGTTCTCGCGCCGCACTTTCGCGTCGGGCTCGTCGGCCGGAGCGTCGGGGCGCACCTCGAGGTAGAGCCCGTGCGAGCCGAGGCGAGTGAGAAATTCGCGCAGCGCCTCGTACAGGGCCCCGCCAGCGCCGCGCTGCCGCACCGCGGGATCGACGACCAGAAAATCGAGCAGGGTCGAGTTCAGTTCCGTGAAATGAAAGGCCAGGGCGAACGCCAGCACACGGCCGCGGATCTGCTCCGCGGTCATCAGGATCACCCGATATCCCAGCTCGTGCTGCCGCCGCAGCATGTCCGGAAAACGATCGGCGTACTCGCCGAGCTCCGCGCCGTAGTAGCTGCGGAAGATGCGCTGCGCCTCGGCGACGCGGCGGGCGTCGAGGTCGGGATCGGCCAGGACGACGAAACGAATGCCGCTGATGCTTGCCTCCTCGCGGGGATCATAGCGAAGGAGGTGCCGGCGGCGAGCCGGCGGCGGGCGAGGACGCCCGCCGCGCGAGGCTCACTCAGTGATGACGGCCGTGGAATCCACCGGAACCATGGCCAAAGCCGCGTCCGAAGCCGCGTCCGAAGCCGCGTCCAAATCCTCGTCCAAATCCGCCTCCGAATCCGAACCCGATCGACAAGCGCGGACCATACCCGTACGGATCGTAGGGGTAGTAGCCGAACGGATCGACCCAGGGGCTGTAGTAGTACGGCGCGGTGACGTAGACGGTGCTGCGGGTCGTCGCGGGGCGCTGGGCTTCGCGGGGCGGCTGGCGGTCCCGCCACACGGCGGCCTCGTTGACCACCACCTTGATCACCGCCTGCGAGACGTGCGCGTCGGTCATGGCGATCATGTCGTCGGCGTTCACGTCGAACGGCTCCCGCAGGCTCTGGACATAGGCGACGATCGCATCGTCGCTCACGCCGGCCTGGGCCATGCGGATGACGTCGTTCACCACGATCACGGTCCGATGCCCGCGGTTCGCGGGCTCGGGCTGCTGCGGATCGAGCGCCATGACCGGCACCGCTGCGAGGAGGAGCAGGACGAAGGCTGCAGGAAACAGGCGCTTCACGGGACTCTCCTTTCTAACGGCGCGGATCGAGCCGGTCCATGACGTGCGCGTCGAACTGATCGCTGGCGGTCCAGGTTCCGGAGAACTCGACGTAGTCGCCGACGCGGATGTCGTCCACGCGGTTGTCGCGCGGCGGCAGCAGCGCGCTGACCGTGCGCCCCGACTGCTCGTCGTACAACGTCACATATCCGGAGTGCAGATCGATGCTTTGCACCGTGCCGCGGATGACGTCTTCACTCTGATCGTACTGGCCGTACTGGTCGGACTGATCGTATCCGCCGTCGCCGTAGTACGGCGCGGCCGGGGCGACGTAGTACGGCGGATCGTAGTAGGGATCGCCGTACACGCTGTAGTAGCCGAGAGGATCACAGAAAGCATTCAGCCCGACGAACAGCCCGACGCGGAACCGGAACGGATCCCAGAAGCGATACGGGACGAAGAACGGATAGCCCCATCCGCCGAGGAAGACGCGGTATCCACCATTCCAGGGAACGATTCGATCGACGCGCCCACGGCCTCGGAAACTGCGGCCGCGTTCGAAAAAGCCCGGCGCGCGGTACGGAGCATTCCGATACCCACGATTTCCATACGATCCGCCGCGCCAC
>DATFUW010000486.1:0-7353 GCA_035260605.1 Thermoanaerobaculia bacterium
CCGGCGATCTGCTACCGGTGGAGGAACACAACGGCCTGCTGCAGAATGCGCTGCAACGCGTGCCCACCTCTGGGCGGCGGCGCGACTCGATCCGCGTGGTGGTCGAAGGGGCGTTCTGCGAGCAGCCGCCGCTCGATCTGATCAAGCTGATCGAGGCTGCCGGCTGCTACATCGTCGAGGACGATTTCACGCTGGGCAGGCGCTGGTTCCGCCATCCCATCTCCACCGAGGGCCCGCCGCTGCGCGCCCTGGCCGAAGCCTACGTCCACGACGCCGTCTACTCGTCGGTGCGTCACGACGGCGAGCGCTCGCGCGTCGACGGGCTGATGGAAAAAGTGCAGCGCACGAAGGCCGATGCCGTGCTCTCGTTCATCGCCAAATTCTGCGAGCCGGCCTACTTCGACTACGTCCTGTTCAAGCGCGAGCTCGAGCGCACCGGAACCCCGCATCTGCTGCTCGAGTTCGAAGAGAAGCTGTTCACGTTCGATCGCATGCAGATGGAGATCGAGACGTTCGTGGAGTCGCTGTTGTTCGTTTGAAATCACGTCGCGAGAGCACACGATGAAGACCGAATATCGCGGATCGATCCACCAGCGCCAGAAGGAACTGATGACCACGTGGTACGACCGCCTGGAGTCGTCGCAGGCGGTGGCCATGATGATCTCCGGCAACTGCGTGGAACTGCTCGAAGCCTTCGGCATGGTCCCGCTCTATCCGGAGATCAACGCCCTGCAACTGGCCATCCGCCACCAGTCGCTGGAGCCGATCCTCGTGGCCGAGGAGATGGGCTACGCGGCCGACAACTGCGCGTACGTGAAAGCGGACGTCGGCGCCTGGATCAAGGGCATCACGCCAACCGGCCGCCCGCTCCCCCGCGCCGCCCTGGTGCTGTGCAACTTCGTCGGCTGCAACACCTACGTGAAGTGGTTCGAGCACACGGCGGCGCTGACCGGCTCGCCACTCTACGTCCTCGACGTGCCGTTCCTCCGCGATGACGAGCCGAGCGAGGCCGCCGTCACATACGTCGTCAGACAATTGAAGGAGATCATCGAACGGCTGGAAGCGATCTCCGGGCTGCGCTTCGACATGGACCGCCTGCGCGAGGCGACGCGCTACTCCGCGGAGAGCGAAGCGCTGTGGTCGAAGATCAAGCGGCTCTGCCAGAGCACGCCCGCCCCGTTCGACGCCTACTTCGACGCCATCACGCTCATGGGACCGCTCTACGTCTACCGGGCGTCGCGCGAGGGGGTGGAGTTCTTCCAGGCGGCGCACGAGGAGATCGCCCGGAAGGTCGCGCGACACGAGGGCGTGGTCCCCGACGAACGATTCCGCGTCGTGGTCGAAGGGCCGCCGCCGTACTCCCACTTCCGCAACTTCCGCGACATGTTCACCAAGTGGAACGCGGTGGCGGTGGCCTCGACCTACTCCACTGTCGGCGGCCTGTGGGAGTTCGGGTTCCGCCACGATCCCGACCATCCGCTGGAGTCGATTGCCCGGCACATGCTCGAGCAGAACGTGACCAACCGCAATTACCTGCAGCGCTATGACCAGATCGAGCGCTACGTGCACGAGTGGAACGCCGACGGCGTGGTCATCCACTTCGTCAAGAGCTGTCGCCTCTTCTCCGCGGGGCAGGGCGACATGCGCGACTACTTCACCAAGCAGCGCGACATCCCCACGCTCTACATCGAGTCAGACCTCGAGGACCCGCGCTATTTCTCGGAAGCGCAGATCAGAAACCGGGTCGATGCCTATTTCGAGGCCCTCGAACATCGAAAGCAGACCGTCGGACTGAAGGTGCAGCGATGAGATTCGCGGCAGGCGTCGACGTCGGCTCCACGCAGACCAAGGCGGTCCTGATGGAGGAATCGTCGGGGATCGTCGGACGGGCGCTCGTGCCGACCGGAGCGAACGTATCGAAGGCGGCGGAGAACGCGTTTCTGGCGCTCTGCCGCGAGGCGCAGGTCGACGCGCACGACGTCGGCTTCGTCGTGGGCACCGGCTACGGGCGCTACAAGATCGCCTTCGGCAACGCGCAGATGACGGAGATCAGTTGCCACGCGCGCGGCGCGCATCACGTTTTCCCGAACACGCGCACGGTGATCGACATGGGGGGGCAGGACTCGAAGGCCATCCGCGTCGGCGCGGCAGGCGAGGTGCTCGACTTCGTGATGAACGACAAGTGCGCCGCCGGCACCGGGCGTTTCCTGGCGAACGCCGCCGAGGTCCTGGGAATCTCGCTCGACGAGATCGGCCCGCTGTCATTGCAGGCCACACGTCCGGTGAAGATCACCACCGTCTGCACGGTGTTCGTCGAGTCCGACATCCTCTCCTACCTGGCGCAGGGGAAGAAGGGGGCCGACATCCTCGGCGGCGTGCACCTGGCGATCGCCAAGCGCACCGTGTCGCTGGCCCGCAGGACGGAGATCGAACCGGCCATCACGGTGACCGGCGGCGTGGCGCGCAACGTCGGAATGGTCCGGGCGCTCGAGGAGGTCCTCGGCGCGTCGTTGCAGGTCAGCACCGATTCGCACTTCACCGGCGCGATCGGCGCGGCGCTCTTCGCCCTCGAGAAACTCGACCGCAGCTTCGAAACGACGATCTGGAGATCGCATGAGCCTGTACACGGCAGCCGTTGACCTCGGCAGCGGATTCACCAAGGCGGTCGTCATCGCGGCCGATGAAGAATCGCACTCGTGCGTGATCGGGCGGGGGCGCGTGAAGACGGGGATCGATCTCGAAGGGGCGGCCGGGCGGGCGCTCGCCGCGGCGGTGGCCGACGCCGGACTGGGCGCCGGCGACGTCTCCTACACCGCGACGACGGGATTCGGACGCTACGGTTTCAGCGCGCGCGACATCCAGATCACCGACATCACCAGCGCCGCGTGCGGCGCGCATCATCTCCATCCCGAAGCGCCGGTGGTGCTGGACATCGGCAACCAGGCCACGCGGGCCATCGCCGTCACGCCCGAGGGGCGCGTGAAGACGTTCAAGACGAACGACAAGTGCGCCGCCGGCTCCGGAAGTTTCATCGGCCGTGCGGCGAAATACCTCGAAGTTCCGCTGGAGGAAGTCGGGGCGATCGCCCTGAAGGCGAACAATCCGCAGCCGATCAGCAGCGTCTGCGCGGTGCTCGCGGAGAGCGAGATCATCAACCTCGTCAGCGCCGGAGTGTCCATCGAGGACATCCTGCGCGGGATCTACGACTCGCTGGCCGAGCGCGCCGGCACGCTGCTGCGCCGCGTCGGTCTGGGAAGCGAGATCACGTTCATCGGCGGCGTCGCGCGGCAGCAGGGCATGGTCAAGGCGATCGAGTCGCGCCTCGGCGTGAAGGTCCACGTCCCGGACGATGCGGATTACGTCTGCGCGATCGGCGCAGCGCTGCTCGGGCAGCGAAGAGCGGCGGCCCAGCGCGGCGGCACGGTCAATGAACCGCGCGTTTCCGCAACCGGCTCGCCCGCGATGCGTTGAACACGCTCGCGTCACCGAACGAGTCGGCCATCGTCCCGCTGAGCGAGTCGCCGGAGAAGTCGATGGTGAAGAGCTGCACCCCTCCCCCGCCGAACGCCAGCGTGGTCGTCAGCCGGTTGCCGGCCAGCGTTCCGTACAGCGGATAGACCACTTCGCCGAGGTTGACGACCTGGCAGTCGCCGAAGCCGTCGCTGACGACGCTGTAGGCGTTCTCCAGCGTGAGTGCGCCGGAGACGGCGGCGCCCGCCTGGGTGACCGTCACCGCGGCCGCGCCGCCGAAGTGGATGATGCCGACGTTCAGACAGAACGTGCTCTCGTCGTCGCTCTCGTCGTAAGTTCCGTCGTAGCGCCCGGCGAAGTCGGACGCCGGGATCTGTGCGTCGCTCCGCGTGAGCGTGAACGTGCCGCTGGTGGCCGTCGGACTCGCGCCGCTCGCCGATCCGCCGATCGAGCCGTCCGCGATCGTCGCCGAGATCGGAAAGTCGAACGAACCCGCCGGATCGAAGGCCGCGCCGGCGAACGTCGATCCGGAGACGGTCCCGGAGACCGACAGGGCCATGGTCAGCGTGGCGAATGTGGCGCAGCTCTGATCGTAGATCGGCACGCCGGTCATCGTCGCCACGCCGCTCGCCTGGCTTCCGCTCTGCGTCAGCCCGAGGGTGAACGCACCGTTGTACGCCTTCGTGCCGCTGCCGCTGGGGCAGACATCGGTGAAGCGATAGGTGCCGGACCACGCGCCGGTCGCGTCGGATGCGGGCGGATCGGCGGCCACGCGCTCCAGATTGAACGAGCCGGTCAGCCCGTTGAAGTCGGACAGTTGCGCCGTGATCGTGTCGCCCTCGACGTCGCCGGTCACCTGCCATCCATTGCTGTCGTTCGGAACGGTGAGGCCGAGCGTCGATCCGGAGATCGCGCCGATGAGGTCGTGCGTCACCTCACCGATCGACGTGTTGCAGGAGCTGCTGAAGAGCGTGTAGTTGGTGAGATCGATGCGTCCGCTCACCGCTTTGCCGGACTGCAGGAGCATGAGGCTCGCATTCCCGCTCCAGGTGAACGTCTTGTTCTGACACGACGCGAGCTGGATACTGAACGTGTACGTGCCGCTCCAACTCCCGGTCAGACCCTGGGCGAAGGCCGGGAGGGCGATGAAGGCCAGAGCGAATGCCAGTCGTGCGCGCATGACGCCGCAGAGTGTACGACCGGACGGGACGGACGTTGATCGCTGTTACACCGGAGGCCGGAAGACGGCGAGCACGTCCTCGCGAGTCGGCACCGATTTGTTTCCGCGCGCCTTCCGCTGGACCTCGGCGAAGTGGTCGACCAGCGTCGCCCGTTTCACCTCGTACAGGACGCCGACCGTCAGGTGTTCCGACTCCGCGGTGAACCGCAGCGCCGCCTCGCGCGAGGTGACGTCGTGGCCGGCCGGCAGCTGCTGCACCTTGGCGCGGAGCTCCTTGTGCTGGTCGTCGCCGCGCCAGGTGACGCACGGGGAGATGATGTTGAGGAAGGCGAAGCCGTGGTGGCGGATCGCTTTCTTCATCAGCTCCGTCATCCCCTTGACGTCGCCCGAGAAGCCGCGCGCCACCCACGACGCGCCGAGGGCGATGGCCATGCCGCATGGATCGACCGCCGGATCGGGATTGCCGTAGAGCGTCGATTTCGTTTTGTCGCCTTCCGGAGTGGTCGGCCCGGCCTGTCCTTTGGTCAGGCCGTAGATCTCGTTGTCCATCATGATGTAGGCCAGGTCGACGTTGCGCCGCGCGGCGTGCACGAAGTGGTTGCCACCGATGGCGATGCCGTCGCCGTCGCCGCCGACGGCGATCACGTTGAGGCGCGGCGCGGCGAGCTTCACGCCGGTGGCGATCGGCAGCGCGCGGCCGTGCAGCGAGTTGATCCCGTAGGTCTCGACGTAGCCCGGCAGGCGCGACGAGCAGCCGATGCCGGAGACGAGTACCGTGTCCTGCGGAGCGCACTGCAGGTCGGCGAGCGCGCGGTAGACGGAGTTGAGCACGCCGAAGTCTCCGCAGCCCGGACACCAGACGGGCTTGAGGTCGGTCTTGTAGTCGTTCGTGGTGAATGGAACCTCGCAGGTCATGCCGTCACCTCTTCCAGAGTCGCCATTTGCATGATTTCGGATACGGAGAGCGATTTGCCGCCGGAGCGCGCATGCACCAGGGTTTTCGTCCGCGGGAGATCGATCTGCGAGCGGAGGTACTGGTAGAACTGCGCGGAGTGGCTCAGCTCGATCACCAGGATGCGCGGGCAGGAATCCACGAAATCCTGCAGCTCCTCGATCGGAAGCGGAGCGAGGATGCGCGGAACGAAGGCCGCCACGTTGCGGCCTGCAGCGTTCATGATCTCGATCGCCTCGTGCACCGAACCGGTCGACGATCCCCAGCAGAGAATGCCGAGCTCCGGTTCCACCGAGCCGAAACGGCGGAACAGGCGGTACTCCTCGGCGATGGCTTTCATCTTCCTGGTGCGTTTGCCGTTCATCCGCTCGTGCACGGCGTACATCGCGCTCGGGCGTCCGGTGACGTCGTGTTCCAGTCCATTGGTCTGATAGATCCCGCCGGCCATTCCCGGAACGCTCATCGGTGAGACGCCGTCCTCGGTATCGGCATAGCGGCGGTATTCGGCGTCGTCCGACGGGGCCGGAAGACGGCGCCGCCGTACCTCGTGCTCCAGTGACGCGGCGTCGATCGTCTCGCGCCGCTGGCCGATGAGCTGGTCCGACAGCACGATGGCCGGGATCTGATACTCCTCGGCGATGTTGAACGCATCGACCGTGGTGTGGAACGCGTCCTCGACGTCACACGGGGCGAGCACCACGCGCGGCGTGTCGCCATGGCTGGCGAAGAGTGCGTGCAGCAGGTCGGACTGTTCGCTCTTCGTGGGGATGCCGGTCGACGGGCCGCCGCGCTGCACGTTCACGATCACCGACGGGATCTCGGCGATGGACGACAGCCCGAGCATCTCGGCCATCAACGAGAGGCCGGGGCCCGAGGTCGCGGTCATGGCCTTCGATCCGGCGAACGAGGCGCCGACGACCGCGCCGATGGCCGCCAGCTCGTCTTCGGTCTGCAGACACGTGCCGCCGATCTTCGGGAGCCATTCGGAGAGGAAGTGAAGAATCTCGGACGACGGGGTGATCGGATATCCGGCGAAGAAGCTGCAGCCGGCGTGGAGAGCGCCGAGCGCCGAGGCCTCGTTCCCCGACATCAGCAGGCGCGGCGCGGACGGTTTGAACGACAGTTTGTGCGACGGCGTCTCGGCCCCGAGCGCCAGCCCGCGGTCGAACGCCTGGAGATTCGTATCGATGACCGCGGCAGTCTTTTTGGAGAAGCGGTGGCGGATGCCGGCGCGGATGCCCTCGACGGGGAGTCCGAAGAGCGCGGTGAGGATGCCGACGGCGACGATGTTCTTCGATTTGGGGGTCTCGGCGAAATCGACGGGAATCAGCTTGCCGGCGAAACCGTCCGGCGGCGCGTCCTTCGATTCGTAGAAGACGACGCAGTCGTCGGCGAGGTTCATCTCGTCGGCGAAGCGGGCGAAGTCGGCCCAGTTGAAGACGACGAGCGCGTCGATGGAGTCCGCCTGCGAGGTGAGCGGAGCGGCGCTGATGCGGACGGTGGACGACGACTCGCCGCCGCGGATCTGGGGGCCGTAGGCCTCGGTCTTGATGACGTGGAGGCCGGTGCCGGCGCAGGCCATGGAGATGATGTCGCCGGCGGCGACTGCGCCGTCACCTCCGGACCCGACGATGGAGAGAGTGATGTCTGATTTCATGTGCGCTCCTGGTGATTCGCACGATGCCGCAGGGGGCGAACCTCACCCTATGGCGGCGCGCACACCGTGGAGTGACAAGGATCACTTCCAAGG
>DATFUW010000487.1:0-3562 GCA_035260605.1 Thermoanaerobaculia bacterium
TGCTCCGATGGCAGCACCCCGACCTCGGTCTCCTCTCGCCGGCACACTTCATCTCCACCGCCGAGACCTCGGGGCTGATCATCCCCATCGGAGAGTGGGTCCTGCGCACGGCCTCCCGCCAGACGAAGCTGTGGCAGAAACGGCTGGGGAGCGATCTGTTCGTCGCCGTGAACCTCTCCGCGCGGCAGTTTCAGCAGCCGAATCTCGTGGAGCTCGTCGGAGAGGTGCTCGAGGAGTCGGCACTTTCTCCGGAGTCGCTGGAGCTCGAGATCACCGAGAGCAATGCCATGCAGAACGCCGACATCACGCTGTTCACGCTGCGCGAGCTGAAGAACCTCGGCGTGCGCATCAGCATGGACGATTTCGGCACCGGGTATTCGTCGCTCAACTATCTCAAACGCTTCCCCATCGACACGCTGAAGCTCGATCAGTCATTCGTCCGCGACATCACCACCGACCCCATCGACGCGGCGATCGCCACGGCGGTCATCTCCATGGCCCACAGCCTCGACCTCAAGGTCGTCGGCGAAGGGGTCGAGACCGAAGAGCAGTTCGCCTTTCTGCAGCAGCAGAACTGCGACTCCATTCAGGGCTATCTCTTCAGTCCGCCGCTTCCCGTCGGCGACCTCGAGGGATACTTCGCCGGCAGGAAGGCCCTGACGGTCTAGGGAAGCTCTGAACAGAGCTTTCCTGGCGCGCTACTGCGCCGGCGCGCCGGGGAGTGCCAGTTCCGACCACGCATCGCCCGTGACGTTGTCGGCCGTCGATCCGTAGGCGATCCACGTATTGCTCCGCGTCGCCGTAGCCGTCGTGTTCTGGATCAGGATCTGCTGCGTCGGGGGCAGCCCACTGCCGAGCGCCACCTGCTGCATCGACCGCCCCGGGATCACCGCGGTGATGGTCTGCGGCGTTCCGGCGGCGTTCAGCAGGCTGATCGTGAACGTCTGGGGATTCGCGTCGAGGTTCACGATCCCCACATTCTCGCGGTAGTTCTCCGGCCGGTCGGAGCCGCCGGCGGTAAAGAGCGCCGCGTTGTCGGTGTTGGCCGAGCTGAGCGGGATCGCCGGGAAGCTCTGCGAGGTCGTGCCGTCGGTGCCCGGCTCCGGCGTCCAGATGCGCGCGTTGACGTACAGCTCGGCATTGGTGTCGGGCACTCCGTTCGCGGCGGTCATGCCGGTGATGAGGATCGCCCCCAGTCCCGTCTGGTTCAGATAGTCGCGGACGAAGTCGGCCGAGCGAATTCCGCTCTGCGAGGGAATGGTGATGGTCGTCGACGTCTCCGTACCGCCTTGCGGCAGCCACTGCATCGTGACCGCCTGATCGTGGCTGGCGAAATTGATGACGGTGATGTCCGAGCGGTAGAACGTGCCGTTGTTCCCCGGCGTGCTTCCGGCGGCGGGGATCAGCACCTGCGCCGCGGCCGCGAGCGGCAGCACGACGGCATCCGTCTTCACGCCGGCCGCGAAAAGCGGCGCGGCACACAGCAACAGCGAGCATGCAATCGATTTCATGGCGAGCCTCCGCGCCGCTCCCGTGCGGGGGGCGTGCCACTCAGAACGTGCGCAGCACCGCGCGGACGGGGCTGGCATCGGCGCTTGCGAGGCGCAGCGGCGGAGCGATGAGCTCGTATTCGCCCTCGCTGACGTCCTGCAGCGCCAGCCCTTCGAGCATGGCCATGTCGTTGCGGGCGAACGCCTGATGGGCCTCCAGCACGGTCGAATCGAACGGATCGACCGACGGCGTGTCGATGCCGATGAGCATGACGCCGTGCTGGTAGAAGTCGTCGACCAGCGCCGGCGACAGGCTGGCGAAGTCGTCGTTCCAGTTCCGCGGATCGGGAAACGTCCCGGTGCGCAGCAGCACGCGCGGCGCGGTGACCACTTTCCCCTCGAGGTGCTGCGGTGTGATCCGCTCGCCGCGGCGCACGCGCACGTGCAGCACGACGCAGCGGCCGATGTAATAGTCGAGCCGCCGCGAGGCGATGTCCTGCCCCTCCCGCGAATAGTGGCTCGGCGCGTCGGCGTGCGCGCCAATGTGCACCGACGTGCGGATGTCGGAGAGCGTGAGGTTCGCTCCCGCCTTCATGTCGCGGTTGATCGTGCGGACGAACGGGGTGTCGCCCGGCCAGGCGATCATCGATTCGTCGATCAGCGGCGAGATGTCGATCAGCATGCGGCCATGACCTTCAATTCCACCGAGATCGGCGTCGGGAGCGAGTCGACGCCCACCGTGGTCCTCGTCGGCTGCACCGTCCCGAAGAACTCTGCGTACACGCGATTGAACGCCGCGAAGTCGCGCTGCATGTCCGTCAGGTACACGGTCACGTCCAGGACCTTGTCCAGTGAGCTGCCCGCTTCTTCCAGGATGACGCGCACGTTCTCGATCGCTGCACGCGTCTGCGCTTCGATCCCCTCGGGGATCTCGTTCGTCACCGGCCGACGCGGACCGATCCCCGAGAGGAAGAGCAGATCGCCGACCCGCCGTGCGTGCGGATACGGCCCCACCGGGGGCGGCGCCTTGGCCGTGATCAGCGGCGCCTCGCCGAGCACATGGTGCGAGTCGAGGCCCGTCCCCGCGGCCGCCGGCCCCTCGTCGAACTCCTTCTCGAAATCGAGCTGTTTGTGCGGTGCGGGCGTCAGCTCCACGATCCCGCATCCCGTCCCCCACACCGGCTGGTAATCCCGGACGGCGCCGTCGTAGAGGTTGTTCTCTCCCAGAAGCGCGGCCAGCCACCAGACGGCCTTGAAGCCCATGTCGGCGTTCGCCTCGCGCGCGAACTCGCGCGCCACCTGCGAGACGTCCTCCAGCCGCCCTTCGCCGAACATCTCCAGGATCTTGCGGTTCCACTCGTCGTCCTTCGCCGAGGAGATGCGGTCCTGCACCGGATCGATCTCCGCCACCTCGTAGCGGTTCGAGAGGTTCGTCACGCAGACGACGATCGTCCGCTTGCCGTAGCGGTCGATCGCGCGCCGCCCGATCCGCCCCAGCGTGCGGGTTTCGTCGCGCTCCGCGTAGATGTTGCACGACACCACCGATGCCGGGACGGCGTTGTCAGGGTTCAGCAGCTTCAGGGCTACGACCGTTCCGGTGTCGATCGGAAAGCCGTGGTAGTGCACCGTCGCCGCCTGCATCCCCGCTTCCTTCGCCATCCGGCAATAGAGCTCGCCGAACGCCGGATCGACGCGGAACTCGTACGGCATCTCTCCGAACTCGTACCAGTTCTGATCGACGAGCACCCACTTCGGATTCGGATCGGTGAGCATCAGATGCCCGATCACCGACAGCCACTGCGTCGAATAGAGCAGCAGCAACTCCGCGCCGGAGCGGGCGATCTCCTCACCGACCGTGCGGTAGGTCCGTTCGAGCGAGCGCCACCCGGGGTTCTTTTCCGGCGCCAGCAGGACGTGCGGCTGGCCGGGAACGAGGTAGGCCTTCTCGATCGGCATCAGTGAACGTAGGCCGAGTCCGTGGGGGTTTCGTTCTTCCGGGAATTGATGATCGACACCGCGAGCACCACGCGGCGCGCGATCTCGTCCCACTCTCTGGCGCGGACGAGATCGGG
>DATFUW010000488.1:0-11106 GCA_035260605.1 Thermoanaerobaculia bacterium
ATGGCGATGCTGCTCGGATTTGGCGCGGCCTGGCTCGCCAGGGCCGCCACGTTCTCCGCGCATCGCCTTCCGGCATTCTGGTCGGGCATCGCCGTGATGCTCTGCGGCGCACTCCTGCGGCGCCACTGTTTTCGGGTCCTCGGCGCATTCTTCAACGGCGCCGTGACGGTCCGGGAGGACCATCGCGTCATCGACTCCGGCGCGTACCGCTGGATACGCCATCCCTCCTACACCGGCGGAATGGCCATCTTTCTGGGAATCGGGATCGCGCTCGCCAATTGGGTGAGCCTGGCCTGCCTCACGGTCATTCCGATTGCCGCGTACAGCTACCGGATCCTGGTCGAGGAGCGCGCACTGATGCTGCGGATCGGCGAACCGTACCGCGACTACGCCCGGCGGACGAAGCGCCTCATCCCGTTCGTGTTGTGAAGCAACTCAGTGCAGGAGCGAATCGGGCTCCTGGACCCAGCTCGCCAGGGCCCAGTGACCGTCGCTGCCGGCGAAGTCGGCGACGGCCTGATGGTCGGTGGGGCGGGGAAGGATCGCCGCTCCGACTGCGCTCGGCTCCCAGCGCCAGCGGATGGTCACGTGGTACTCGCCGCCGCCGAGATTTTCGATCGCCAGAACACCGGCGAACGTTCGCCGAGCGATCGGAACGCTCCATCCGTCGGCCGAGTCCGAAGCCCCGTTGACGTTGATCAGACCGTCGGAGGTCGGCGTGAAGCTGCCGTCGTCGTTCTTTTCCACGTACTTCAGTCTGAGCAGCTCAGGGGTGATCGGTGCGTTCTCGGTCACGGCCATGGTCGAACCGCGGGCGAAGTGCTCGTCGATCTCGACGAGGTACTCGATGCGGGCGGCGTCGAGGCCCGACGGAAAGTCGAGCTCCGCCGATTTCGGGGCGGGAGTGGTCGACTCGATGACCAGTCCGGCGTGCGACTCGGGCGAGGGCTGGCCGTCGGGGGCGGCGTGCCGCGCCTCGGCCTCCGCGATGGCCCGATGGCACAGCTTGGGCGTGAACAGCAGAAATACCAGGACGATGCCGAGTGGGATGGAGAGCGTGCGCAGCAGCCGTGGTCCGGGGTCGGTCATTCCTTCACATGCCGGCTGATCATGTCCACCATCTTGTCCCGCGTCAGCGGCTTGCGCATCCAGGCGTTCGCCCCCGAGCTGGGGAACATCTCTTCGAGCGATTTCTCGGGAAGGTCGGAAATGAGGATGATCGGAATGTCCTTCTTGTTCGACTGCGACTTGAGCACTTCGCTGAGGCGATTGCCCTTGATGCTCGGCAGATTGACATCGAGAAAGATGATGTCCGGAGTGTTGCCGGCGAGCACATGATTGAATTCGATCCAGCTCGCCGCGGTGAGCACGGTGCATCCCTCGCGCTCCAGCAGCGCGCGCCCGAGCTTCAGGACGAGCGGATTGTCATCGAGAATCAGAACCGTAACCTTGTTCAGAGGAACCGTCATGGGGCGGTGCACCTTCCTTCAGTGGCTCTCAGCGAATCTGCGGCACATGATACATTCTTGACCCATTTTGGACGAGATCACCGTCACAACGCCGCCGGATCCAGAGCTTCCCGGGCCGGCTCCAACACTACCATTTCGACGGCCGGCCGACTACTACTCCGGCCCGGTCGACGCGAAGCCTCTGTTCGCTCCGTGGGTCCCGTACGGCTGCGGAATCGCGGCCGTGATCGCTCTGCTGGCCATCTTCGGCGCCGGTTACGCCGCCTCGAGCGGCGGGTTCGGTCAGCTCTTCGATTTGCTGTTCTCCTCGATCCAGGGAGAGGTCGACAAGGCGTTCACGCGCGAGGTCACCCCGGCGGAAAAGGCGGAGTTCGATGCGCAGATGAAGACTATGCGCGAGGCGCTCCGCGACAACCGGTTGCGCATCGACCACATCCAGCCGCTGCTGCGGAGCATCCGCGAATCCAGCGGAGACGGCAAGGTCACGCCCGAAGAGACCGAACAACTGATCCGTGAGCTGCGGGCCGTGAATCGAACCGTGAAACGATAGGTTGGGGCGTCCCGGGACCGGAACCATGGACTTCAGACTCGTCTCTCCCTTCGAGCCGCAGGGCGACCAGCCGCAGGCGATCGCCCAGCTTCTGGAAAGCGTGCGCGCCGGCAACGAGCATCAGGTGCTGCTCGGCGTCACCGGCTCGGGAAAGACGTTCACCGTGGCCAAAGTGATCGAGCAGATCAAACGCCCGACGCTCGTCCTCAGCCACAACAAGACGCTGGCCGCGCAGCTCTACCAGGAGTTCCGGAACTTCTTTCCCGAAAACCGGGTGGAGTACTTCGTCTCGTACTACGACTACTACCAGCCCGAGGCCTACATCCCGCAGAACGATCTGTACATCGAAAAGGAGATGACCAAGAACGACGAGATCGACAAGCTGCGGCTCGCGGCGACCAAGGCGCTGTTCGAGCGGCGGGACGTCATCATCGTGGCATCCGTTTCCTGCATCTACGGCATTGGCGATCCCGACCTGTACTACGGAATGCTGCAGTTCTTCGAGCGCGGGGTGGAGAAGCCGATGACCGAGTATCTCCGCCGGCTCACCGAAATGCAGTACGAGCGGACGCCGTACGACCTGGGACGCGGCACGTTCCGCGTGCGCGGAGACGTGCTGGAGCTGTGGCCGGCGTACGAGGACGACGCCGTGCGCATCGAGTTCTTCGGCGACGAGATCGACAAGATCTCGCGCATCGACCCGGTCACCGGCCGGACGAGCGGCGACTTCGACCGCCTGGCAATCTATCCCCGAACGCATTACGTCACGCCACGCCAGCGCCTGATGGAGGCCATGGAGAACATCCGCAAGGAGCTCGACGAACGCGTGGCCGAGCTCCGCGCGCAGGACCGCCTTCTCGAGGCACAGCGGCTGTCGCAGCGCACGCTGTTCGATCTCGAGATGATCGCTGAGCTCGGCTACTGCAACGGAATCGAGAACTACAGCCGCCATCTCTCCGGCCGCGCGCGGGGCGAACCGCCGCCCACGCTGATCGATTACTTCCCCGAAGACTTTCTACTGGTTGTCGACGAATCGCACCAGACCATCCCGCAGGTGCGTGGGATGTGGGGTGGCGACCGCTCACGCAAGGAGACGCTCGTGGAGTACGGATTCCGGCTGCCGAGCGCCATCGACAACCGCCCGCTGTCGTTCGACGAGTTCGAGTCGAAGCTCCGCCAGCGCATCTACGTCTCGGCCACGCCGGGCCCCTACGAGATGGGGAAGACGGGCGGACTGTACGTCGAGCAGGTGATCCGCCCCACGGGACTCCTCGACCCGCAGTTGATCCTCCGCCCGGTCAAGGGGCAGGTCGACGACCTGATCGGTGTGATCCGCGAACGGACCGCGCGCAACGAGCGGGTATTGGTCACCACGCTCACGAAACGGATGGCCGAGGACCTGACGCGCTACCTCATGGAGCTCGGGATCAAGGTGAACTATCTCCATTCGGACATCGACACGCTCGAACGAATCGCCATCCTGCGCGATTTCCGCACCGGCGTCTTCGACGTCATCGTAGGCATCAATCTCCTCCGCGAGGGGCTCGACATCCCGGAATGCTCGTGCGTCGCGATCCTCGATGCGGACAAGGAGGGGTTCCTCCGTTCGCAGACCTCGCTGATCCAGACCATCGGCCGCGCGGCACGGAACGTCAACGCAGTGGCCGTCCTGTACGCGGACGTGATCACCGACTCGCTGCGGCTGGCGATCGACGAGACGAACCGCCGGCGGGCGATCCAGCAACAGTACAATGAGGAGCACGGGATCGAGCCGGCGACCATCGTCAAGGCGGTCGACAGCGACCTGGTGCGCATGGCGAACCTCGACTACGTGGACCTCGCCGCACCGATCGGAAAACGAAGGCTCGATCTGGTGGCCGACGAAGATCTCGACAAGGCCATCTCCCGTCTGACGAAGGAGATGAAGGAGGCGGCCAAGAACCTCGACTTCGAAAAGGCCGCCGAGATCCGCGACCGCCTCCGCGAGCTCAAAGAGATCCGCATCTTCGTCTGATCCCCGTCGATTTCGCCGCCGAAACGGCACGAGAACGTTGCGCGGCGGCCGCCGTTTCTCCTTTACGGTAAGACTTCGAAAGGAGATCGCATGGCAAAAGGAGTCACGGTCGGGTTGCTGGTTCGCCTCGAAGCGAAGAAAGGAAAAGAGGAGGAGGTCCGGCGCTTTCTGGAGGGCGGGCTGTCGCTGGCGCAGAACGAGCCGGCGACCACGGCCTGGTTTGCCATCCGTCTCGGTCCCTCGACGTTCGGAATCTTCGACGTGTTCCCGGACGACGCCGGGCGGCAGGCGCATCTCTCCGGGCCGATCGCGGCCGCCCTCATGGCCAGGGCCTCCGAGCTTCTGGCGCAGCCGCCGGCCATCGAGAAGATCGACGTGATCGCGGCGAAGCTTCCGTAAGGCGGCGTCAGAGCGAACCGAGCGCCCCGCGCACGCGCTCCAGCCCGGCCTCGATGTCTTCGGGCGAAACGGCGCCGGCGCTGAGGCGGAACCATCCGCTCTCCTGTTTCAGACCGAAGGCCTGGAACGGGACGACTGCGAAGCCGGCCCGATCGAGCAGGATCTTGCGGATCTCCTCGTTCGTGCGGCCGGGGAGTCGCACCTGCGCGGAGAGATAGATCGCTCCCTGCGGGGCGATGGCACCGACCGGGAAACCATCGCGGCGCATGCCCTCGAACCCGTCGTACAGCAGGTCGAGCCGCAGTTGCAGCCCGCGGATCATCTCCTCGCGGAAGCGCTCCATCTCCTCGTTCATCCCCAGGAAGCGGGCGGTGGCGATCTGCTCGGCGCGCGGCGCCCACGCGCCGACATGTCCGAGGATGTCGCGCATGCGCGCCGTGATGTGCGGAGGAGCGACGACCCAGCCGACGCGGAGCCCTGTCGCGGCGAAGGCCTTGGAGATGCCGTCGACGAAGATGGTCCAGGGCGCCGACTCCGGAACGAGCTGCGGGGGAGTGTAGTGCCGGTTGTCGCCGAAGGTCAGCATCCAGTAGACCTGGTCCCACAATAAATAGAGTGGGCGTTCACCGCATTCGGAACGCCGTGCATTCTCCTCGACGACCAGCCGGCCGATGGCCTCCACTTCATCCCGGGACATGACGGTCCCGGTCGGATTCAGCGGCGTGTTGATGCAGATCATCCGCGCATCGCGCACCAGCGGCCGGATCTGCGCCGCGGTGGGGAGAAAGTTCGTCTCCGCGCCGACGACGATCTCCGATCCGACGCCGCCGACCAGATAGGTGTAATGGTTGTTGTTCCACGACGGGACGGCGTAGATCACCCGGTCGCCGCGGTCCACCACCGCGGCATAGGCGGCAAAGATGATCGGCCGCGCGCCGCAGGCGATCAGCGTCGACTCCAGCGGGTATTGCAGGCCGAGCTTCTCCCGATAGAAGGCCACCACGGCGGCGCGCAACTCCTTCACGCCGTCGGCCGGCGGGTAGTTCGTCTCTCCCGCGGCGATGGCGCTGATGAGGAGCTCCTGCAGCCCGGCGGGGATCCGGAACTGCCGCGGGGAAAAATCGCCGACGGTCAGATTGCAGATCTGCCGCCCCTTCTCGGTCAGCACGCGGATCTCGGCCGCGACCTTCAGAATTTCCGATCCGATGAGCCCGCGCGCCAGAGAAGAGAGTCCGGTGTCTTCCTGCAGATTCAATGCGGTCATCGTCGTGCATTGTACGCGCGATGGATCGTCCACAACTCGCGCAGGGAGCGGACGAAATCGAGCGCCTTCACCTTCGATCCCCCGATGTCATGCCAGTGCGTCAGCGGAAGCTCGTACAGAGAACGTGCCACGCGCTCGCGCCCCCAGCGCTGAATGAAACGGGCGATGATCTCCACGTCGAAGATCCACCGTGCCCGGAAGGGGGTGGCGAAGACCTCGCGGAGATCCGGGGTGCAGCGGAAGAGCTTCGCGCCGCATTGCGTGTCGTAGACGGCGAGGCCGAGGGTGGAGGAGATGAGCGTCGCACCGACGCGGCCGGAATAGTGGCGCGCGGGCCGGCGGCGGATGTCCCTGCCGAGAAGGCGCACGCGCGCCCCGAAGACCATGGCGATCGCGGGGTCCTTCTCCAGGACCTCGAGAAACGCCGGAAGCTCGGAGAGGGGAGTGGCCAGGTCGGCGTCCCAGAAGCCGATGTAGTCGAATCCGCGCTCGGCCGCGGCGACGATCCCCCGCCGCACCGCCTCCGCCTTTCCGCGGTTGCGTTCGAGCCGGATGATGGAGATCCGTTGGGGAGCGGATGCGTGAAGGGTCTCCAGCACGCGCGGGGTGTCGTCGCGGCTGCCGTCGTCCACGAAGAGGAGCTCGATGTGATGCCCCGGGAGATCGAATTGGCGGAAGGCATCGCCGTCGAGCCGTTCCGCCTCGTTGTAGCAGGGGACGACGATCGCCACGCGCGCCAAGGCGATGCATTGTCGCATGCCCGCACGCGTCGCCGCTCGCCCGTCCACTCGACGTCACATTCGATGCGGTCAGATGAACCGATGCGGCGGCAGGATGCACTCGTGAACCCCCGGGCTTCGGCAGTATCGTCGCCGTGCGAAGCCGGAGGAGGACCCATGTCAGCGGTCAGGATCTGCGTTCTCGGCAACGATCGCCTCTTTTCCGATGGACTCGCCGGCGTCATCCGGAGCGCCGGCCACTCCTGCACGGTTGGGGATTACGATCGCGGGGCACCTCCCGACGTGGTGCTGATCGACAGCCGGATGGCACGTGCGCTCACGCTCTGCGCGGAGCTGAAGCGCGAGCGCGGCCCGGCCGTGATTCTGTTGGCCGCTCCCGACGACGATCTGTGGGCGTCGCGCGCGCTCGGAAGGGGCGCACGGGGCATCGTCTCCCGCAGCAGCGGAGCGGAGGAAGTGCTGAAGGCGATCGCCGCCGTGCGCGATGGCCTGATCTGGGCGCGGCGACGCGTGCTTGCTGCCACCATCGACCTGCTGGCCACGGCAGCGGTTGCCCATTTTGGCGAAGCCCTCCTCGAGCAGCAGTTGAGCGCGCGCGAGCGCGAGGTGTTCCGCCACACCGCCCGAGGGCTGGCGAACAAGGAAACAGCCGGCCGACTGGGAATGAGTGAAGCGACCGTCAAGGCACACCTGACTCACATCTTTCAGAAGCTCGGAGTCCGCTGCCGTACGGAACTGGCCGCCGAGTATTACGGCATCGCTTCGCCCGCGGCTACGACTTAGGTCGATCCGCCTTCCGGGCGATGAAACGCGCCTCCATCCGACCAAAGTTCTGAACAGTCGATTTATCGGACCGCCCGCTCTGCGTGCGTCCGGATGGAGGTTGAGCATGTCGAAGAACCGAACGCCGATCGCACGGACGCTTGAGGTCATCCTGGGCATCCTGGCGATCATTGCCATGACCGCTGTACCGATCGCGCTGGCCGACCCAGCCAGTCCGTTCACCATTGCCAACATCGACAGTCCGGACCCGGTGGTCTCCGGAGCCGAACTGCTCTACACGATCACCATCGTCAATACCGGCGGGTCGAAGGCCACGAACGTGGTCCTTTCCGACCAGCTCAACGGCATCGGCGGAATCGGCGTGCCGCCACAGCTGGCCATCACCAGCTCGCGCGGATCATGCTCGCAGAGCGCGACGCTCGTGACCTGCGCCGCAGGCACGATCGAAGGCGGCGGCGTGTGGGTAGTCACCATTCGAGGGATCGTCACCGCCGCGAACGGCACGACGATCAACAACACCGCCTCGGTGACCGGCACGCGCTCGGCGCAGAACTTCACGAGCACGGCCACGACCACGACACTCGTGAGCAGCGGCAGCACCGAACAACTGCCGGATCTGACGATCACCAAGAATGGACCGACCACCGTCGCGTACGGGGAGCGGATCACGTATTCGCTGATCGTCAACAACCAGGGACTGGCGAACGCGACCGACGTCACCGTCGTCGACACCCTTCCCTCGCAGATCGATCCGGCCACGATCATCGCCGAGCCCCTCGGCACGACGAGCCTCTTCCAGTGCACCGTATCCGGTCATACGGTCAGCTGCACGGGCGGCGCGATCAATCAGGGAGCGAACGCCACCATCACCATCACCGGCGACGCGCCCTCGTACGACACGCAGCTCACCAACACCGCCTCGGTCGATCCGTTCAACGCGATTCCCGAGGTCAACGAGCTGAACAACACGTCGGCCCTGGTCAATACCCAGGTCGTGCAGACGCCGCCTCCTCCGACGGCTCTGTCGATCACCAAGGTCGATCTGATCGACCCGATCGTGCCGGGCGACATGGAGACCTATGTGGTCACGGTCGTGAACAACGCCGCCACCCGGGCCGATGACGTCGTGATCATCGACGGCACGCAGGGGCTGGAGGCCTCCACGCTCACCGCGACGTTCGACGTGAACAACGGGACGATCGGGAACTTCGGCGGATGCACCGTCGCTGCGCCGCAGGCCAAGTGCATGGCCCGCACGCTGAACCCCGGCGGCACGATCGTCATGACCGTGACCGGAAAGATCGTGGCCTCGGCGGGCACGACGCTGCTCAACACCTCGACCGTCACAGGCAACATCAAGAACACCGGCTACTCGGCAACGGCGACGGAGAAGACCACGGTCAAACCGGCGGTCGATCTCACCGTGACGGTGGCCGATGCACCGGATCCGGTCTGCGCGCGCTCCTGGGCCGGTGCGATGCCGCCGCCGCCGACCTGCCGTGGCGGCCTCGAATACACGTTCACCGTCGGCAACAGCGGCATCTACGACGCCAACAACGTCGTGGTCCGTCTGCCGCTGCCGCCCGGAGTGGTGTACGACGCGGGGAACAGCACGTTCGGTCCGTTTGCCTGCAACCTCGACGGGCAGAATGTCGTCACCTGTACGACCCCGGTGTTGGGTGCCGAATCGACGTCCGTCTTCAAGATCATGACGGTCGCCCCGGCCGTGACCGGTCCGATCTCGCTCACCGCGACGGTCGATCCGGCCAACGCGATCTTCGAATCGGACGAAACGAACAATACCTTCACGCAGGCGACGCAGGTCATCACCGGCATCGATCTGACGACCCGAGTGGTCGACGATCCGCCGGGGTTCGACCCCATCGCCACGAGCGGCACGCAGACCTACACGATCACGGTGTGGAATGAAGGGACGCAGAACGCGGGGAACATCCGCCTGCGCGACACGCTGCCATCGGGCACGCGTTTCCGCGACGTGATCGCCGATCCGAGCCACAACTTCACCTGTTCCCAGGCGAATGGAACCGTCGAATGCGTCGGCGGCATGCTCGAGGGAACGGCGAGCAACAACGATCCACTGATCGATCCGGCGGTCAATCCGGGAACCGCGCGTGACACCGCGACGATCATCCTCCGCGTCTTCGCGCAGTCGTTCGCCGGCACGATGCACAACGAAGTGCGCGTCGATCCGCTGAACGAGATTCCCGAGGCGAACGAGGCGAACAACATCGCCGTGCAGGACACGGTGGTCGAGAGCGCGCCGACCGGCGAGGGCGGATTCAATCAGCTGACCATCGCCAAGGCGCAGAGTTCGCCCGATCCGGCGAACACCGCTCGCAACGCGAAAGTGACCTGGACGATCACCGTGGGCAATACCGGCAGCGACACCGCGGTGGGCGTCACCGTCCGCGACTATCTGCCGGCCGGTGCGCGCTACATCGAAGCCAAGGACACGACGACGCCGACGGATCCGCCGTCCGGCCTCAACAAGTTCAACTGCAGTCAGGTCAGCAACCACGTCGACTGCGTCGGCGGCGAAATCGCCTCCGGCGGAACGGCGACAATCACCCTGACCGCGTTCGCGCCCGACACGCCGGGCGACTACATCAACCAGGCCATCGTCGATCCGGACGGCGCGATTCCCGAAGGCGACGAGTTGGACAACGAGGCCCACGCCAAGACGACGGTCAAGAACGCCGGCGCGGGCGCGTTCTACGAGCTGAGCATCACCAACACGCAAACCAAGGGTCTGGATAATCCGGACCCGGACGACACGGCGCGCAATGCCAAGGTCACCTACGACCTCGCCGTCGCGAACGGCGGAAGCGACGATGTCATCGGCGTGACGGTACGCGACACGCTGCCCGCCGGAGCGCGTTATCTCGAGGCGAGCGGCGACCATCAGTTCCTCTGCACGAATCACTCGGGCATCGTCGACTGCGTGGGCGGACAGATTCCGCACGGGTCGTCGGCGACGATCCACGTGACGGCGTTCGCGCCCGATACGCCGAGGGACTACACCAACCAGGCGATCGTCGACCCGGAGAACACGATTCCCGAGGGCGACGAAGAGAACAATCAGGCGCAGCAGATCACGAAGGTCCACAACGGCGGCGATCACCCCTACAACGATCTGACGATCGTCAACAACGGCACGACGACCACGACGCCGGGCGGGGCGATCACCTACTCCCTCGAGGTCACGAACCAGGGCTTCTATCCGGCGCTGAATGTCGCGGTCCGCGACGTGCTGCCGCCGGACACGACGTTCGTGAACGTGAAGGATGACGGCGCCGGCTCCGGCTCGCCGTTCACGTGCAGCGAGTTGGCGAATGTGGTCACCTGCACGGGCGCGACCATCAATGGCGGCGGCGACATGCGACGCATCATCATCAGCGCCATCGCCCCGCAGCAGATCACCGACGCCGCACATCCGAAACTCAACAACATGGCACTGGTCGATCCGGAGAACACCATCCCGGAGGGCGATGAGCTCAACAACAGCGCGAATCGTGAGACCACGGTCGGCTCGCTCATCAACCTGACCGTGAAGCAGGACGGTCCCACGACCGCCTCACAGAGCGACACCACCGATTACACCATCACCGTTCGGAACGACAAGGACGGAACCGCTGGCGACAACGCGATCGGCATCGTGATGTTCGATCCGCTGCCGGTCGGCCTGATCCCCCTGGCCACCGACCTCGGGACCGGCAACAACTGGGCCTGCACCATCGACCAGAACCCGATCAATGCCGTCCGTTGCCTCGGCGACCTGGCGCCCGACACGGAGGTCAAGATCAAGGTCACCGTGTTCATCACGGCGGAGAACGGACGCTCGCTGGACAATGTGGCCTGCGTCGACC
>DATFUW010000489.1:0-5117 GCA_035260605.1 Thermoanaerobaculia bacterium
CAGAATCGCCGGCAGCGCAGGGACCCACGGCAGCGGTGGCTTCAGCAGCATCAGGATGCCGAGCGTGAAGATCGTTAGCGGGCACGGAGCCCCGAACGTGGCACTTTGCGGATAGGCATGCCCGGCGATTCCACCGATGAGGGGATAGACGATCAGCGCATATGCGATGAACGCACCGCCCACCGTGAGCCGTACCGGAGGAACATCGACGAATTCCGCGGGCTGACGGAGCAGGAGGGCGGCCCCCGCCAGAAACACGAATCCGAAAGCCCATGCGGCTGGATTCACGCGGGTGAATTCCATCCAGTGATAGGCGATGCCGCACCAGGCCCAGAGAGCGGCCAGGATCATCATTGAGGCGCGGCGGTTCTCCACCGCCGTGGCAATGACCGCGATGGCCAGAAAGAAGAGCACCGCCTGCATCGGCCAGATGTCGTGGTTATACGCGGCGAAGACGGTAAGAAACTGATCGCGGCTGAACGGCATACAGCGAATTATTCTCGCCCCGGCGTCCCCCGTGCACCGCCTTGCAGCACCGCGTGCGGGTGACCCTTGTCACGCTTGCCTGGCAAGGGTTGCGCATGCTTCCAAGCCATGCGCGTTCTGGCTCTGATCCTGCTCGCCCTCAGCGGAACCGTCACCTTTCCTTCGCTCCCGCCCAGGGCAGCGAACCTGCCCTTTGCGACCGACCGGATCGAGCACTTTCTCACGCCCGAACAGATCGTCTACATCCAGCCAGGTCTGCAGATCCAGGTGAACTCGGTGACCATCCCGGACGACCGCAGGCCGGTCGTCGATCTGACCTTTACCGACAGCCTCGGCCAGCCGCTCGATCGGCTCGGCCGCGTGATCCCGGGGCCGATCTCCGCCAGCTTCGTCCTTTCGTGGTACGACCCGGCGACCCGAAACTACACCTCCTACATCACGCGCGTGGAGACGGCCCCGGCCGATGCTCCCCACCCCGGGGCCACTGCCGTTCAGGCCACCGCCGACTCCGGCGGGACGTGGACCGACCTCCAGACCGGCCATTCCGTCTACAAATTCGGCAAGGCGCTTCCAGCCGATTACGACCCGACCAAGACCACGACGCTCGGCATCTACGCCACCCGCAATCTCACCGACATCGAGGGAAAGAATGAGTACGCGAACACGGAGTACGATTTCCGACCCGACGGGCAGCCGGTCGCGGCCGTCTGGGACGAAATCAACCAGAGCTCGAGTTGCAACACCTGCCACAACCCGCTGATGGCGCACGGTGGCGCACGGCAGGACGTGAAGCTCTGCGTGCTCTGCCACAGCCCTCAGTCGAGCGACGCGGAGACCGGCAACACCGTCGATTTCAAGGTGATGATTCACAAAATTCACGACGGCGCGAATCTGCCGAGCGTTCAGGCCGGCATGCCGTACCAGATCTGGGGTTTCAACAACGCGGTCAACGATTTCTCCACGGTCGTCTTTCCGCAGGACATCCGCGACTGCGACAAATGCCACGTGGGCGAGGATCCGAATCACGTTCCAGCGCAGGCCTTCGCCTTTCTGACCGCGCCGGCCCGCGCGGCGTGCGGCTCGTGTCACGACAACATCGACTGGGCCACCGGCGCGAACCATCCCGGGGGCCCGCAGGCCAACGACGTCTCCTGCGCGCGCTGCCACATTCCGGCCAGCGGAACGGAGTGGGACGCCTCCGTGCAGGGCGCACACACCGTGCCGGCCGAGTCATCGCAGCTCAAAGGATTGATCGCCGACATCGTGAGCGTCGGCAACACGAACCCCGGCCAGCACCCCACCGCCGTCTTCGCCATCCGCAACGGCGATGGCACGCCGGTCGACGGAACGAAGCTCTCCACCTTCGCCCCGATTCTCGGAGGACCGACGACGAGCTACGCCACGTCGTACCGCGAAAATGCGCTGTCGTCTTCCTCCTACGATGCCGCCAGCGGGACGACGGCCTACACCTTCCAGCACACCATCCCCGCGGATGCCACCGGGACATGGACCGTATCGGCCGACCTCTACCGCAATGTCAGTCTGCAGCGCGCCGACGGCCAGCCGCCGATCGCGTTCCGCGAAGCGGCGTTCAATCCGATCCACAATGCCGCGGTCACCGATCCCACTCCCGTGCCGCGGCGCATGGTCGTCGACGTCCACCTGTGCGACTCCTGCCACGACCGACTGGCGGCGCACGGCGATCAACGCCTCAATCCGCAGGAATGCGTGATCTGTCACAACCCCCTGGCCAACGACTCCGATCAGCGCCCTGCCTCGGAGAACCCTCCCGAGTCGATTTCCTTTCAGCGCCTCATCCACCGCATTCACAGCGGCGAGAATCTGACGCAGGACTTCACCGTCTTCGGCTTCGGAGGCACGCCGCACAACTTCAACGAGGTCCGCTTTCCGGCCGATCGGCGCGACTGCGCGAAGTGTCACGTCGACGCCACCTACACCATTCCTCTTGCGGCGGGCATCGACCCGGTGATCACGCTCCGCGACTACTTCAGCCCGCAGGGGCCGGTCGCCGCCGCGTGCCTCGGATGCCACGACGATGCATCCACCGCCGCGCACGCGTACCTGAACACGACCACGCTGCGCGGACAGCTCGTCGAGGCCTGCGCCACGTGCCACGGCCGCGGCGCGGAATTCGACGTGGCAAAGGTCCACGCGCGGTAGACGTTACACTGACGCGCAATGTCGCGTCCCCCGCATTCCTCCGCCACCTCCGACCTGCAGGACGGCCTCGGCGTAGACATCGCCACAGGGCTGACTTTCGATCAGGTCCGCGAACGACGGGCGCGGCACGGCGCCAACGTCCTCCCCACCGTCCGCCCGCGGCGTCTATCGGCCATGCTCGTGGAGCAGGTGGCGAACATCATCGTCGTCCTCCTCGCCGCTGCGGCCGCCATCAGTTGGTTCACCGGCGACCGCGCGCAGGGGCTGGCCATCGTCGCCGTCCTGATCATCAACGCCGTCGTCGGATTCGTCACCGAATGGCAGTCGGACCGGGCGCTCGACGCGCTGCGGAAGCAGACGCGGATGACGGTCTCGGTCCGCCGCGCCGGGGAGACGATGTCCATTGCCGCCGAGGAGCTGACGCTCGGCGACGTCGCGCTCCTTTCGGCGGGCGACCGCGTCCCGGCCGATCTTCGCGTCGTCGAGGCGGCCGGGCTCAAAGCGCAGGAGGCGGCGCTCACCGGCGAGAGCCAGAGTGTGCACAAGTCGACCGACGCGGTCGAGGCCGATGCGCCGCTCGCCGAACGCTCCTCCATGCTCTACCTCGGCACGATCATCACCGCGGGACGCGGCGTCGGCATGGTCGTGAGCATCGGCGGCGACACCGAGCTCGGGCGCATCGGCCGCCTGGTCACCGAAATCGGAGAAGAGCCGACGCGGCTGCAGCAGAAACTGCAGCAGCTCGGACGCCGGCTCGTCTACATCGTCCTGATCATCGCCGCGATCGTCACCCTCACCGGATGGCTCCGCGGCGACGGGTTGTGGGAGATGGTGGAGGTCGGGATCAGCCTCGCGGTCGCTGCCGTCCCCGAAGCGCTCCCCGCGGTGACGACCTTCATCCTGGCATTCGGCGTCCTGCGGATGGCGCGGCAGCAGGCCATCGTCCGGCGCCTCTCCGCGGTCGAGACGCTCGGCAGCACCACGGTCATCTGCTCCGACAAGACCGGAACGTTGACGCTCAACCAGATGCGGGTCATCGACGCGCAGGTCGAGCCTGATGCCGCACTGGTTGCGGTGCTGTGCAACGAGGCCAGCGGCGAGATCGGCGATCCGACGGAAGTCGCCCTGCTCGACTGGGCGCAATCGGCGGGCATCGGTGTGGATGCCGTCCGCGCCGCATATCCACGCGTCGCGGAGTTTCCCTTTGATTCCGCGACGCGGCGCATGATCACCGTGCATCGCGACGGCGACCGCTACCTCTGGGCGCTGAAGGGCGCGCCCGCGGTCGTGCTCGACGCCACGGACGTCCCCGAGCGGGCGCGCTTACTGGCGCAGAACGAGGCCATGGCCGCGCGCGGGCAGCGCGTCCTGGCCTTCGCCGAAAAGCGCACGTCGTCGATGGACGACAGCGGGCCCTACACCTTCCTGGGAATGACCGGGCTCGCCGATCCGCCACGGCCCGGAGTCCCGGAAGCGATCCGCACCACGCGCGCGGCCGGAATCCGCGTGGTGATGCTCACCGGCGATCAACTGGCCACCGCGCGTTCCATCGGCCGCAAGCTGGGACTGGATGAAGCCGACGTCTTCGCCCGCGTTTCACCGGAAGAGAAATACCGCATCGTCTCCTCGCTGCAGGAGAAGGGTGAAGTGGTCGCCGTCACGGGAGACGGGGTGAACGACGCGCCGGCGCTCAAGAAGGCCGACGTCGGCGTGGCCATGGGAATGCGCGGCACCGAGGTGGCGAAGGAAGCCGCGGACATCGTGCTGGCCGACGACAACTTCGCCACGATCGTAAACGCCGTCGCCGGCGGCCGGACGATCTACGCGAACATCATCCGCTTCGTGCACATGATGTTCTCGCACAACCTGAACGAAGTGCTGACCATCTTCGTGGCTCTGCTGATCGGCTGGCCGCTGCCTCTGCTTCCGCTGCAGATCCTGTGGATGAACCTGGTGACCGACATCTTCCCGGCGTTCGCGCTGGCCCTCGAGCCGGCATCGCCCGAGACGATGCTCCGGCCGCCGCGCGATCCGCGCCGCGCGATCTTTTCCGCAACCCTGCTGATTACCATCGGATGGCAGGGGGCGATGCTGGCCACGATCTCACTCCTCACCTACGGCTGGGCGCTTTCGGCATACGGCCCCGGCGCGCACGCGCGGACCATCGCTCTGTTGGCGCTCGTCGGCGTGCAGGTCGGCCACACATTCAACTGCCGCTCGCGCATCCGCTCGGCGTTCGACCGCCTCTGGACCAACCGTTCCCTCTGGATGGCCATGCCCGCAGTGATCGCCCTGCAGTGGTTCGCCGTCGATTTTCGACCGCTGGCGCGGATCCTCGGGCTCGTTCCGGTCGGGCTGCCGGGCGTAGCGGCATTCGTCGTCGCGGCCGTTGTGCCGATCGTCGTCGTCGAAGTGCAGAAAGCGGTCGCCCGATGGGCGATCACCAGGGC
>DATFUW010000490.1:0-2467 GCA_035260605.1 Thermoanaerobaculia bacterium
TTCATGGTCGTGGCAATCTGCGCGTTGGCCTGCGACACACCGCCGAAATACGAGCCGTACTCGCCGGTCACCGAGACGGCGAGCCGATAGGTCCGGAGCTGCGTCCCAGTGGGATTCGTGTTCGGGAAGGGAACGAGATTCGAGCCGGCCGACGTCAGCGACAACGTCCGCGGCGGAGGCGGGCCGCCGTCCCGGTCGGAGCGATAGAGGCAGCGGAATGGCGCCGCACCGAGGTCGTGCATCCAGTAACTGATGTAGAGGCCCGGAGTGTCCGCCGGATCGACGTAGGCCGTGCCGCGGTTGCACATCACCATGGCGTGAAATCCGAGCGGCGTCCGGTCGAGGCGTGCGGTCATCGTCGGATCGTCGATCCCCTCGCCGCGATAGGTGCGGATCTCGGGATGCGGGGCCTGCATCTCTGGGGAGAGGAGCGGCGACTCCTCGATCGCCAGACGCGCGAACGTCCCGTCGGGCATCGGGACGGTCAGCGTCGGGCGCGGCTGCCGCACGAGCTGGAGCATGTGCGCGCCGGCCGGCCGGGTCCGTTCGAGCGGCGCTCGAGCGAGCACGCGCTGCAGTTCGTCTCCGTTCACCTCCGCGACTTCGAAGGCTTGCGGCACATGCCCGAAGCGCGGGCGCACCGTCGCCCGTTCGCTCACGGCGCGCCGGACCCACACCCCGTCAGCGGACTGGACGGGCTGCCCGGCGATCGGAGTGGACACCGAGGACATCAGGAGCAGTAGCAGAAGCATCGTTCCCCCCTGTCTTTCTGCCGTCCCGTGCGCTGCCGGCAGCCGGGGAGCACACACTTCTCCCCTGTACGCCGGCGGGTCGCAGGGGCGGCCTCAATGGTTTCGAAGGGCTGATTATTATGGAACGGCTGGGCACGCCGCAAGCGAAAAGGGGTCAGGTCTGTGATCCGTGATTTTCTACCTGCGGTAGAGAACGGCCAAGCACGCCGGATCCGAAATCGCTTCCTCGCAAGGCTCAACAGCCTCATTCATGCCGCGAAGCTAAAAGGGGCTCGTTCGAGATCGAAGCACGATTGGCCAGCGGACCGCTCGCAAACTCGAGGGGCAAACACCCGGGTCTCTACGTTTTGTAGAAAATCACCGATCACAGACCTGACCCCTTTTCGGGGCGTGGCATACTTTGGGGCATGCGATCCTTGGCAATGGCGGCTGTGGCGGTTCTCCTGGCGATGACTGCGGCGGCGGCGGCGACGCCCGGCGTCGGTCAGTCCGCTCCCGACTTCACCCTCTCCGATGCGAAGGGCAGGCCGGTCACCCTCTCCGGGGCTCGCGGCAGCAAGGTCGTGCTGGTCTTCTACCGCGGCTACTGGTGACCGTACTGCGTCCGGCAGTTGGTCGGACTTCGCGATCTCGCCCGTGCCTATCCCGAAGTGCGGTTTTACGCCATCAGCCGCGACAGCGCGGAGGAGAGCCGCGATCTGGCGAAGAAGATCGCGGCCGACGGACGCGGGCCGGTGCCGTTCACGTTCCTCTCGGATCCGAATTCGCAGACGATCGACGGCTATGGGCTGCGGGACCCCGCGTACGCTGGCCAGAACATCGACGGCGTTCCGCATCCGTCGGTGTTCGTCCTCGACCGAAAGGGAATCGTTCGCTGGGAGATGATCGAGAGCGACTACCGCGTGCGGCCGACGAACGACGAGGTGGCTGCGGCACTGAACGCGCTCGAATGAGACGCGTCCCCGTTCGTTTACAATCGTAAGCATCCATGGAACTGCTGTTGTGGCGCTGGAGCACGGCGGCGCAGATCACGTCCGCCGTGATGATCGTGGGATTCTTTCTGGCGCTGGCGCGGTCGATCCCCCGCGTCGAACTCCGGCCGTGGACTCGTGCCTGGCTGGCGAACCTCGCGGCCCTCACGGCGACCGTGGCCTTCTGGTTCCTCCAGCCGAAATCGGCGGGCGCATTCCTCACGCTCCGCTTCGCCTATTTCGCCAGCAAGACGGCATTCGTCGTTCTGCTGTTCATCGGGGCGACGGTGTTCGCGCGCATTCCGCTGGGCCGCCGGGCGCGGCGGCGGATCTTTTTCTCCACGCTGGCCTATGCGGCGGCCGCGGCGCTGATCGTCGACTCGATCGACCAGATCGGCGTGGTCCAGTCGGCGACGATGGCCGTCCTCTTTTTCGCCGGCGCAGCGATCCTGATCCGTACGCGCCCGCCCGGATCCGCCGGACTCACTGCCGGCTTTGCCTTCCGTTGTGCCCTGGCAATCGTGGAGACCGCCGCGCACGCCAGCCAGCTCGTTCCGAACCGCTGGGACTCGTCACACGGTGTGGCGTTCTTTCTCGCGTCGTACTCCTCGATGGACACCGCCGCGGAGTGGATCATCGCCCTCGGCTGCGTGCTGACGCTCCATCGCACGATCCAGCTCGAGCTGATCCAGACGAACGCCGATCTGCGCGCCACGCAGAAAGTCCTCCAGGACCTCGTCGACC
>DATFUW010000491.1:0-2132 GCA_035260605.1 Thermoanaerobaculia bacterium
GGCTAGAGAGCCGGCTCTACAGACGGGCGGCGATCGAATTGATGAAGTCCTGGACCTCCGTGCGATCGGCCTGGTCGTGCGCGGCGGCCATCGCCTTGTCGAACGCTTCCTGCGACTTCGCCGCGTCTCCCTTCTCCGACCACGCCTGGCCGATGACGGCGTACGCGCGCCAGAGCTCCGGGCCGTCGGGATGCTCCTGAATGTAGCGGTTCTCGAAAGCGATGGCCTCGTCGGGCTTCTTCTGGCCGAGCAGCGCAAAGCCGTTGTTGTACATCGTCTCCGCAGGCGTGTAGCTCTCCTTCGCCCGCTCGCGCAGCGCCGCGGCGCCCTTCGCGTCCCCCTGCTTGGCCAGCACCGACGCTTTCGTCTGCAGGCTCGTGGTCGTCACTTCGAGTCCCAGCGCGCGGTCGGCATCCTTCAGTGCGGCGTCGGTGTTTCCGTTCCGGAGCTCCCACCGCGCGGCTGCTGCCCATGCGGATGAGTTCCAGTGCTTCGCCCCGCGGAGCTCGCCGGAGATCGACGCGCGCACCGTCGACGGGAGATCGACACTGATCCGGATCGGGACGCGCAGCTTCTCCCAGCGCAGCGCGAGCGTCGCGCCGTCGTTCGCCAGATCGTCGAATTCGTACGCCAGTCGCTCCTGGTTCTCACTCATCGTCTGCGGCGTCACCGTGACGCGCGCCACGTCCTCGGAGGGGTCGTACATGTACGCACCCCATCCCCCGGCGAACCTGCTCAGCATCACCGTCCAGTCGGTCGGGCCGGGGATCATGAACAGCCCGTACGTCCCGGCCGGGATCTCCTTCCCCTGGAACGTGACCGGCGTCGAAAACGCGAGGGTCGTGCCCTCGTTCGCTCCGGCGCGCCAGACGGTGCCGTAAGGAACCAGACCTCCCCAGATCCGCCGTTTGTTCACTGCCGGGCGGTGATAGGTGACGTTCACGTCAGTCACGCCGATGGTCTGTGCGGCCGATGCCGCCGGGCTGAGTTCGGGCAGCCGGATCGGCCCCTGCGCGAGGGCAGAGGCCGCCATGAAGAGGGTCGCGGTGAGCGCGATCGTATGTTTGTGCACTGGACTGTCCTCCGGTCAGCGGATCGTACGCTCCCGGCGGCTCCGGGTTGTCAACGGCCCGTGACGCCTTTACAAGCTCATCGGCACTTCGTACACTGCGGCAGATCCAGGGTTCACCATGAACGGCCATTGCGCTCGCTGTGTGAGGGTTGGTGCGGTCGGAGTGCTGAGTGCTCTCGCGCTATTCGCGGGCGGCTGCGCTTCGATCCCGATCGACCGGGCTACGCCATCCCATCCGGTGGTGGCGCAATCTGATGAGGACGACTGGAGCGATCTCGACGCGCAGTTGCGGAGCGATCTGAACCGGTACAACAGCCGCGAGGTTGCCCGGACGCCGCTCGCGGCGTCAACACCGGAAAATGCCGCCTCACGCGATCGCGAGTTCGCCGACCGCGCCCGCGAGCTGTTCGCGCCGCTCGCGGCGATGGCGCTGCGCATGCCGGTCGTCGGCGTCCGGGTTCGCGACCTGAGCGACAGCTGGCACGACCCGCGCGACGGCGGCGTGCGTCTCCACAAGGGCATCGACATCTTCGCGCATCGCGGGACCCCGGTCGTCGCCGTCGCCGACGGCATCGTCAGCTACATCGGCGTCCAGCCGAAGGGCGGCCAGTGCCTCTGGCTCACGACCGAAAGCGGGGTCGCGTTCTACTACGCGCACCTCGACCGCTGGGCCCCCGGCCTCTACGAAGGAATGGACGTCCAGGCCGGAGATCTCCTCGGTTTCGTCGGCAACACCGGAAACGCGATCCATACGCCGTCGCATCTGCACTTCGGCATCAATCAGCACGACGAGATGGTCGATCCGTTTCCTCTTCTGGCACACGCCATGTTCACGCGGCAGGCGCACCTTCATCCCGATCTCGGCGGCGGCTTCGGCACGCGCTGATCCAGCGCGCCATGCCACACCTCCCGTAGCGGGCGCATCACGAACTCGCGCTCGCGGTATCGCGGATGCGGAAGCGTGAGGTGCGGGCCACGGCGGCGGTTCGCGCTGTGGAAGATGATGTCGAGGTCGATGGTCCGTGGCGCGTTCCGGACCGTGCGCCGCCGGCCCAGCCGG
>DATFUW010000492.1:0-8770 GCA_035260605.1 Thermoanaerobaculia bacterium
CACGGAGCGAGGTGGAGTAGATCGGCGGAAACGCCGGCCCGTATTCGGCGAACGCGTCCGAGAGCGCCACCCCCGACTTCAACTTGTCGCGGATGTCGGTCAGCACCTCCCGGAATCGGACGTCCTTCTGCCGTTCGAGCATGATCTCGAACGACTGCAGGATCGGAAGGCCGGCGCGCACCAGCGCCAGCAGCTCCTGGTTGAAGAGCAGAAAACGCTCGGTGCTGACAATCTTCTTCGATTTCGGAAGGAGATCGCGAAGCCGGATGGCCCCCCGCTTTGCGGCAAATACGTGCATCCCCTGACGGCGCAACTCGTCTTCGGCCGCATGGAGGGTCCGGGCCTCGACCTGCCGGTCGATGACCTGGCCATCAGGGGTTCCGACTCTGAAAATAAACTCGGGCATGTTCTTCTCAGGGCTCGCCAATTCAGACGAGGTTCGAAACGTAAACGTTACGATTTCCTGAATGTTCCCCGCTGACGGCTGCCCCCGGGCCGGCGGGGCCGGCGCCGCAGACGATGGCCTCAGGCCGCCATCCACTATCATCGTCTCGATGAAAGCGCGGGTCGGGGTCGCCGGGACGCTCCTGTTCGGCTCGGGAGCGTGCGCGCTCATGTATCAGACCGTCTGGCTGCGCGAGTTCCGGCTGATCTTCGGCGGCTCGACGGCAGCCTCGGCCGCGGTGCTGGCCATCTTCATGGGCGGGCTCGGGTTCGGCGGCATCTATATCGGGAAGGCGGTCGACCGCGCGCGCAACCCGATCGCGCTCTATGGATTTCTCGAAATCGGCGTCGCCGTCTCGACCGCGCTCACCCCGCTCCTCTTCTGGCTCGTCCGACACCTCTATCTGGCGATGGGAGGATCGTTCAGCCTGGGGATGGTGATCGCCACCGTCGTGCGGCTGATCCTTTCGGTTGTCGTCCTCGCCGTCCCTACCGTGCTCATGGGAGGGACACTCCCGGCAGCATCGCGCGGGGTCGAGCAGCCGGGCGACGCGGGCCGGCTCGGCGTTTCTGTCCTCTACGCCGCGAACGCGCTGGGCGCGGTCGCCGGCGCACTCGTCTCGACCTTCTGGCTGCTCGAGAACTTCGGCAATCTGAAGACGCTGGTCGCCGCGGTGCTGCTCAACGCGCTGATCGGAATGTCGGCGATTGCCTACTCGAACCATCTCCGCGCGCCGCGGGGCAAGTCGCGGACCATGCGCGACGAGATCGAGGAGAGCGAAACGGCGGACGCGGCCGAGGCGGTGCCGGCATCCGCTCCGCCGCGCCTCGTCTACGCGGCAGCGGCGATCGTCGGCTTTGCGTTCTTCCTCATGGAACTGGTCTGGTACCGGCTCCTCACGCCGCTGCTTGGCGGCACGACCTATACCTTCGGATTGATTCTGGCGGTGGCCCTGGCCGGAATCGGGAGCGGGAGTTTCGCCTACGCGCTGATCCGCCGTTCGCGCGGTACCGTCTCCGCGTTCGCCATCCTCTGCGCCTTCGAAGCGCTGCTGATGGCGGTGCCGTTCGCGCTGGGCGACCGTCTGGCCGTCCTGGCGCTGTTCCTCAGGCCGATCGGCGCCGCCGGATTCATCGGATATGTGTTCGGCTGGGCCGTCGTGGCGGCGATCGTCGTCTTTCCTCCGGCGTTCATCGCCGGAGCGCAGTTCCCGCTGCTGATCTCCCTCCTCGGGGAAGGGCGCGAGCACGTAGGGCGCGACGTCGGCACTGCGTATTTGTGGAACACGATCGGCGCGATCGCCGGCGCCATCGCCGGCGGCTTCGGCATCCTGCCGCTGCTCTCGGCGCCCGGCGCGTGGCGTGCGGTGGTGGCGCTGCTCGCGGCGCTCGTTCTCGTGGCACTGCTCTGGGGCCGCAGTGTCGTTCTGGCGGCCGCATCGTTCGCCGCCGCGGCGGCGGCCGTGACGCTGCTCTTCGCCGTCGGACCGACTGCGTTCTGGCGCCACTCTCCGATCGGGGCGGGGCGCGTCGATCTCGTCGATCCAACCCCGAACCGGCTCATCGACTTCGAGCACACGCGCCGCAGGACGACGGCCTGGGAGGCCGAGGGGATCGAGAGCAGCGTCTCGGTGGCCGACGCCGATGGCTACGCATTCATCGTCAACGGCAAGAGCGATGGCCACGCGCGATTCGACGCCGGCACGCAAATCATGGGCGGGATCCTTCCGGCGCTGCTGCATCCGAATCCGCGTCGTGCCGCGGTGATCGGGCTGGGGACGGGCGAGACCGCCGGATGGCTCGCGTCCGTGCCGTCGATTGAGCACGTCGACACGGTGGAGATCGAGCCGTCGATCCTGCACGTCGCGGAGATGTGCACGCCCGCGAACCGCGGCGTGCTGTCGAATCCGAAGTCGGCGGTGACCATCGGGGACGGGCGGGAGTTCCTCCTGGCGCGCGGTGCGAAGTACGACATCGTCTCCTCGGAGCCGTCGAATCCCTACCGCGCCGGGATCGCCAATCTCTTCACCACGGAGTTCTATCAGGCCGTGCTGTCGCGCCTGGACCGCGGTGGGATTTTCGCCCAGTTCCTGCAGGCCTACGAGGTCGACGCGCCGACTATCCGCACGATCTACGCGACCATCACCGGAGTCTTCCCGCATGTCGAGACCTGGCAGACAGCGGGGGGCGATCTGCTGCTGATCGGCTCAGGCGAGCCGGTCGTGCACGACTGGAACGCGGTGACGCGGAAGCTGACGGAGGAGCCGTTCCGCAGCGCCGTCCGCGACGCCTGGGGAGTCACCGACACGGCCGGCGTCTTCGCGCGCTACGTCTGCGGGACATCGACCGCGCAGCGCCTCGGCGTGGGGATGGTCCGCAACACGGACGACCGTCCGGTCGTCGAATACGCCTTCGCCCGCACGCTCGGAACGTCGGGCGAGTTCGACATCGCCGAACTGCGTGGCTTCGCGCGCTCGCGCGCCGACGACCTCCCACAGGAGATCCGCTCGGCGCCTGGCGCGACGCAGATCGAGGCCGAACGGCTGTCGATCGGAATCGCGCACGGATCGAAGATCACTCTCGACCCGATGCTGCCGGCCGAGCTCCGCAACCGCGGCATTGCCGAGATCCGCTACATGGAAGGCGGCATGGCCGATGCCTGGCTGATCTGGCAGTCGGAGAAGACCCCGCCGCGGACGCCGCTGGAGATGATCAGCTACGCCGAGCCGCTCGCCGAGCGCGGCGACGAGTCGGTGATGCAGACCATCGATGCCCTTCGTCCCGAGTTCCCGATCGAAGCCGAGACGCTGCTGGCTCGTCTGCGGTGGAGGGAACGGCGCCTGCCGGAGGCGGTGATCACGCTGGCCGAGGCATTCGATGCGTACCGGTCGAATCCGTGGCCGCTTCCCGTCGTGATGCGCCACGCCCTGGGAATGGTGATCGACATGGCGCGCGACCCGCAGTTCCCGGCCGTCGGTACCCCCCTGGTCGAGTCGCTGCAGCAACCCTTTTCGATCGGCCTGCTCGACGAGCAGCGAAGATCGGCGCTGCTCTTCGTCACCGAGCAGATGTCGGGCGGCGGCTGCACACCCGATTTGATGCGCGTGATCAAGTCGTATGAGCCGCACGTTCCGTGGCAGAAGATCTATCTCGAACTGCGGGCGCGCTGCTTCGAGAAGACCGGCGACCCCGAAACGGCCGGGGCGCGCCGCGACCTGCAGCGATTCGAACGCCACGAGCCGCAGCCGCTCGACCGGCTGCCGTGAAGATTGCCGGGTCGCCACCACGGCGGCCCGGCAGGCGTCTTAGCGATCCGTCTCCACCGAGGTCACCATCACGCGGGGGAATCCCGGCGGACGGTATCCGCGCGACAGCGACTCGTCGTACCAGATGTTCGGAGTACCCTGAGAGTTGACGTTCCCGCCGACGAGCACCGAGCCGTAGTAGTCCGCATTACCTTTCGAGGTGAAGTCGCCCTCGACGTAGAGCACGCCGTCCGTCGCCGGAGGGAGACTCACGAGTCCGCCGACGATGTCGTAGGTGTTCGATGTGCAGTCCTGCTCGCTCGAGGCCGCGGTGCAAACCACCGGAGTGCCGGTGTGCAGGCCGTTGCCGGTCTTGATCGGCTTGCGCATCGTGGTGACGGCGGTCGACGGATCGAACCATCCCAGGGTGATTCCCATGGGGTTACCGTTGTATTTGACGTTCAGATACGGCTCGTGCGGCTCCGAGCAGTTGCATCCCGCGCAGGTGTTGTCACCCGGGAAGCATCCCGGCGTGTACGGAACTGGGAACCACCCCGTGTAGGTCGAGTTCGGATTCGCAGTGTCGGAAGGATCGTGGACGGTGCGCGAGGCGATGAAGACGTCGAATTTCCCGTCCTGCGCGCCTCCGCCGATGGCCCCCGAGTTGCTCCAGGGGAGGTCCTGATAGTCCCACTGGTTGTTGAACGCGCCGTGGACCTCGGGAACGCCGGACGCATCGCGGATGAAATCGCCGGTTGCCGACGTGAGGTCGACCTTGCGATAGCCGATGTCCATGTAGGGCTCGCCGGGCTGGGTGAACCATCCCGTCGGACCGGAGAGACCGGTGGTCGAGAAGCCGGCGTTCAGATAGATGAAGCTCCCCATGTAGGCGCCGCCGCCGTTGATCTGCACCGCGGGAGCAAGAACCCCGGGGCCGCCGTTCTGCGGGTCGGTGTTGTTCTGCGTCTCGAAGAAATAGAAGCCGAGGCGTGACGAGCACCAGTTGCGAAATGTGTCGGTCGTGACGCCGTCGGTGTAGAGATCGGCGCTCACCCAGCGCAGGTATTTCACACCATCCTGGCCGTTGCCGGCCATCGCCGCCGCCTTCCAGAAGTTGTAGTCGATATTCGGGAAGAGCAGGCGCCGGTAGTTCGGATACGAATCGAAGCTCTGGAACTGGAAATGATGGGTCGGACCGTACGACGCTGGGTTCGCGAAGGGGAACGGCCAGGGCTGTGGCTGGTTGTTCGACGCGCTCTGGTCATTCGACGCGGTACGGGACTGGAACCACGGGTCGTCGACCGTGACGTTTCCGTCGGCAATGAAGTACAGCCACGGCGTGTTCGTCGCCGTTCCGACAGTCGTGAGCGGCCACGCGGTGGTGGCGCGGGTCAGATAGGTCACGGCCCCCTGCGTGACCGGAGTTCCGTTGATCGACGGCCACGTCGGCTCGGTAGCCCCCGAGTTGCCGCCGGTGGTCACCTTGAATGAGTGCGCCGCGCAGGTCGGCTGCTGCGGGCTCGTCGGCGTGCAGCGGACGATGTCTCCAGCGATGTAGTTGGTATTCACCGCCCACTGCTTCGAGGAGTCGTAGCCGAGATTGAAATAGATCCGGTCGTAGGCGTTGAACCAGGGGACGGTGGTGTAGTCCTTCTGGAGATTGAGTGCCAGTTCGGAGCTGACGAGGCCCCAGTGGACGTTGAAGTTACCGTTGGTGGCCAGTGCGTTCTGCGACTGCAGCGGACCGGCGGGGTTTGGCAGGGGGTATTGCGAGACGACGATGCGGCAGTCGGCGGTGGCGATGGCTCGGCGTCCGGCCTGCGAGGCGGGACGGTCGAATTTCTGTGCGCGGACCATGATCGTGGCCACGCCGTAGCGCGTCCCGCCCTGGTAGTACGTGAAGCCGGTGGCGGTGTCGGTCAGGGCGGTCGCGCCGACGATCGGCGGAGCGTAGATCCGGATCTCGGTGATCTCGCCTGCCGGGCGCGCATCGCTTCCCGACTCGGCGCCGAAGAGTTGGTTGTTGAGCGATGTGAGGAACGTCTGCCCTTCGGTCGAACTGTTGTCGACCTTGACGTCAGCGCCGTCCTCGGCGCCATAGAAGAGATCTTCGTCCTTGGGGCCGAACGGAAGATCGCAGAACTTCGTGCCGGCGGTCGCCTTGTAATAACCGCCGCCGTACGCGCCGATCGAAGGGCGGAGTGTCTTCAGGTTGATGGCGTTCGCCGGCATCAGTCCCTGCGAAAGCATCAGGTCGGGATATTGGAACCACTGGACGATGAGACGCGCGCCGGCTTCCGCGATGCCCACGGTCTGCGTGTGGTTTCGCTCGTTGACCGAGATCGCGCTCTCGGTTTCGGAGATGGCCACGAAGGCCAGACCGAGCAGCGACAGGCCGACGATCACCATCAGGCTCGCCAGCAGCGCCGATCCGCGCTGTTGGAGCCGGTTGTGGATCGATCGGATGAGCCTCTTGATTCCTCGCATAGTGGCCTCTTTACTGGCACGAATTCGGGTTGTTCACGTTCGCATCCGGAAGGATCTGGCAATGGAAGATGAAACCCGGTTCCGACGCGCGCGTGTACTGGACGCAAATGCTGTTCATCAGCGCGGCAGTGACGTTCGACGGATTGCCGTTCGTTCGGGCGAAGTTCAGCAGAATGTTCTGCGTCCCGCCCGCCGGGACGGTGACGTCACCCACCGTGACGGTTCCCGGCCGCGGGTTGAGGTTGACGACAAACGCGCCGCCCGAAGTCCCCGGACCGGTGATCGCCGCGCCGCTCGGGAACTGCACCGAGTTCCACTTGATGCGAGTCGGCGGAGTCCAGTCGAAGTCGATCTCCGAGATCGTCAGCGCTTCCGACGATGCATTGACGAGCTGCAGCCTCAGCTGATAGTTGGTTGCCGTCTGCGCCAGGATGGCGTTCTGGGTGGCGAACGTCGTCAGCGAGCATGCCGGCAGCGGTTCCTGCTCGATGTAGCGGACGAGCTGCTCCGTGCACGGCGGCACCTGATCGTTCGTCATCGTGAAGGTCACGGTGTACGGTGTCCCCGGCGTGAGGTTTGCCCACGAGAAGTCCGCCGGCGAGGTGAGAACCGGAGGATCGCCCGGGTTCATCAAGGTGCCGCCCGGATCCACGATCTGCATCGTGGTGTTGACGAGCGTCGTGCCGACCGGCGGTTGTACCTCGATGGTGTCGCCGCCATTCATCACCCACGCGGAGGCCGGTGTCAGTCCATCACCGGACGACGCGCCGGTTTCCACAACCACCGATCCACTGAATGTACACGGCGGCGGGAAGAATGCGCTTTGCGACCATCCGCCGGTCGGACACGGGTTCTGCTGTACGGCGCGGACCTGGTACTCGTACGAGTAGTTCAGCAGCGTCAGGGAGTCGTGTTCCGGCGCCGTGTCGATTTTTGTCACGTAGTTGCCCGGCATGGCGATCGCGCCGGTGATCTGTCCGTTGGGGTTCAGGACCCATGGTCCCGGCACGCCGTTCAGAATCTGCCGCCGCTGGTAATCGTACGTATCGATGGCCACTGGATTGCCCGTCGTGTCGAGCGTGACCTTCTGAAAGCGCATATTGATCGGCGTGCAGGTGTTCATCCCCGAGTTGCAGACGCTGTTCGTCATGCCGATTGGAGGAGCTGCGGGCGCCACCGGAGCGATGTCCGGACGAACCGGTACCTGCGGCGTTCCGGTCGTCCCGCTCTGCCCGGCCACTGCCGGGTTGCTGTTGACCGGGTAGTAGTCGCTCACGGACTGGCTGATGCCGGATGTGTTGTATGCCGCGTTGACAACGCACCATTCCACCGTCTGCACACGGTAGTAGTAGGTCTGTCCGCAGGCGACGTTCTGATCGTCGTAGGTATAGTTGCCGTAGCCGTCGGTCTGCGGCGCACCCGGTCCGGCGGCGTTCTCGTCGACGATGCAGTTTCCGGAGCCGGCGGTCGTGCCGCTGGCGTTGAAGTTCTGGCTCGTGTCTCGGAAGATGCGGAAGCCCTTGATCTCCCGGAGATACGAAGAGGCCGGCGGGATGCCCGAGGGATTGCAGGTGATCGTCCCACCGGCGTTCGTGACCGGCGCCGGCCAGGCGACATGCACCTTTCCGCTGATCGGCGGAATGCCCCCGCCGCCCGAGACCGTGAGGATGTTGGGCGCGGACGGGGTGGTGGCGTTGATCGCCTGGGCGGAGAGCGTGTTCGTCGAAATTACACTTCCGGCAGCGTTGGTCGCCGTCACTCTGAAGTAGAAGGTCTGAGTCAGATCCTGCTGGGTCAGATCGATGGCCAGCGTGTTGGCCGTGCCAGCGCTCGCGGAGTGCGCGAAGTTTCCGGCGAGGTCGGTGTCCCACGACACGACGTAGCTCTCGTTGGGGTTGCTCGTATTCGGGTTCCAGCTCAGGACCGCGATGCCGCAATAGCCGATGCAGACGCTGGTCATCGTCGGGGCGGGAGGTGTCGTCAGGAAGTTTTGGGGCATGCCGGTCATTCCGAGGTTTCGCGGAACGACGAGCGTATCGACCGTCAGGCGGCGGTAGTGATCGCCGGCTGTGTCGGCCACGAACTGCGGGACTCCGGCAGTGGTGAGAGCGCTGAACTGTCCGTTTGCAGTGGTGCTGTCGGTGTAGTTCAGATCGGGGTTGGAGTTCATGCCGATGAGCCGCACCCGGATGGCGCGGATTCTGCGGCGGACGAGGCGGTTCGGATCGTTCCATCCCGTGGCTGCCGCGGCGTCATATTGCCCGGCGCCCCCGAAATCGCTGGCGATGTTGCCCGCGGTATCGGTCAGCGGCTGTACGCCCTGCGTGTCCTGGTAGTAGAAGAAGTTCATGCTGCGGATGTTGTCCGCGAGCGGTGTCGCGACGACGCTCCCGTCAGCATCGAAGGTAAATCGATAGAGGGTGTAGGGCGGATTGTTATTCGTCAAATCGACGCCGGTGATCGCCGCGGCCCGCTCGCGCGGGTAGGTCGAGCCCGGGTATGCGGTACGGGCAGCCGTTCCGCCCGCGTTGATGTCCAGGAACATGTTGACCGACTGGTTGTTCGGTGCCGTGCCGGCGGCCACACCGGTCTTG
>DATFUW010000493.1:0-7367 GCA_035260605.1 Thermoanaerobaculia bacterium
GATGCCAGCGGCGCACCGCTCCCGGGCGCTCTCGTGTCGGTGACCGGCGAGCGAGGTGCACGGACAGCCACCGCCGATAAGACCGGCTTCTTCCGGATTGCGGATCTGCCGCCGGGCAATTACCGGGTGAGCGCATCGCTCGACGCCTTCGCTCCGGAAGCGACGAACGTCGAGCTCCACGCCGGCCAGACTCTGACCCAGAACCTCAGGCTGGCTCTGGTGCCCTACAGCGAGAATGTGGTGGTGACGGCGCAGAAGCGTACGGAGACGCTCGTGCAGGTTCCGGCTTCGGTCGCGGTTCTCCCTGGCGACGCGCTGGAAGTGCGTCGTGTCGAGGACCTTCAGGACCTCGCGCCGCTGGTCTCGGGCTTGACCGTGACTGGGGTCGAACCGGGGACGACGCGCCTCACGCTCCGCGGCATCAATACCGGTGGTGTGGCGTCGACGGTGGGCGTGTACAGCGACGACGTGCCGTTCGGATCGAGCAGCGGCCTGGCCAACGCCGCGGTGCTGGCCGCGAACCTCGACACCTTCGACCTGGCGAGAGTGGAAGTGCTGCGCGGCCCGCATGGCAGCCTGTACGGGGCGAGCTCGCTCGGCGGCGTCCTCAAATACGTGATGAACAAGCCCACCACCGCCGGGTTCGAGACCAGAGTGCTCACCTCGTCGGAAACCGCCGAGGGGGGCGGCGCCGGATACTCTCTGAAAGGACTGGTGAACCTTCCGCTGGGTGATCGATTCGCTCTTCGTGGCAGCGGCTTCTACCGCTCCGACGACGGATTCATCGAGTCGATCGGCAACGATCCGATCGCGAGCCTGACGAACCCAGCAGTGAACATCATCAACGGGACGCGCGTGGCCAGCAACATCAATACGGCCAGGAGTTCCGGAGGACGGCTCTCCGGGTTGTACGCACCGTCCGCGAGATTCTCACTCCTCCTTACGGCGCAGACGCAGGACATCAGGAGCGGCGCGCCGACCATCGTCGACGCCGACCCCGTGACTCTCCAGCCGCTGGAGAAGGGCGACGTGCAGTCCTCGTACTATGAGCAGCCGGTGAAAACCAAGTATCGGATCTCCAGCGCCACCGCCAATTGGAAGCTTGGTGCCGGCGCCCTCGAATCGGTGACGAGCTACGCCACATTCGAACAGGACCTGCATCTCGACGCGACGATCGCCAGCGGTCTGACCGGCGGCCCTCCTTTGGCTTCCGTGGTGACTGCCGTCTTCGGTGATGACGCGACGAGACCATTGAGCGCCCGCCTGCCCCAGACGACCAGCACCGACAAGTTTTCGCAGGAGCTGCGTTTCGTCTCATCGGCAAACAAGACCTTTGAATGGCTGGCCGGTGCGTATTACACCAACGAAAAGTCGCGCATCGATCAGAACATCCAGGCCGTGGAAGCAGCGACGGGAGCGCTCGCCGCGGGCATCCCGGACCTGGCGGTGCTTTCGCTGCCGTCGAGGTACAAGGAGATCGCCGCGTTCGGCAACACCACCTGGCACTTGACCTCGCGCTTCGATCTCTCCGCCGGCGCGCGTTTCAGCAGAAATGAGCAGGTCGCCTCAGAGGTGGCCGACGGTCCCCTGGTCGGCGGACACACCCAGTTCGACAATGTGGAGTCGTCCGAGAATCCGTTCACGTACTCGATCGCTCCGCGGTACGAGCTGACCCCGAGCTCATCGATCTACGCTCGCCTGGCGACCGGCTTCCGGCCGGGTGGACCGAACGTCCTCCCGCCGAATGTTCCCGCCGGCACGCCGCTGACGTACAAGTCGGACAGCCTGACCAGCTATGAGGCGGGTTGGAAGTCCAGCTCGCCCGGCGGCCACTCCTCGGTCGATCTCAGCCTGTTCTACCTCGACTGGAAAGACATTCAGCTCCTGGCGGTGGTCAACGGCTTCGGAATCAACGGCAACGGTGGAACGGCGACGAGCAAGGGGGCCGAGTTCACCGCGAGCGTCATTCCCACGGACGGCCTGACGTTCTCCTTGAACGGCGCGTACACCGACGCCTTCCTGACCAAGGATACGGATCCCATCGTCGGCGGCCTGGATGGCGATCCGCTGCCATATGCGCCCAAATGGGCCGCCGCATTGAGGGGCGATTATGAATGGAGCCTTCGAAACAGTGCCACGGCATTCGTTGGTGGCGGCGTGAGCTACACCGGCGACAGAACGTTCGATTTCGTGACGCGGAGCGACAGCGGCAGGCTTCGTCGAATCGGCAGCTACGTGACGGCCGATCTGCGAGCGGGAACCGAAATCGGTCGCTGGTTGCTCGAGCTCTACGGAAAGAACCTGACGAACGAGAAGGGCATCGCCACTGTCGAGGCAGCCGGCGCGCTCCCCAATGGCGCGGTCGGGCTGGCGTATATCCGGCCGAGAACGATCGGACTCTCTCTGGGCGTAAGGGCCTGGTGACCGGCGCACATTGCCAGCAGAACTCTCGGTGCGCCCGCTGTCGCCCGGAATCGTGAGAATGACACGAGCCACATCGTCAAGCCAGGCCGCGGAGCTCCAGCGCTACTTCAGCGCGCGGCAGGAGACTCTGCTGGCGGGAGTTCGGGCACTGGTGGAACAGGAGTCGCCGACGGGCGACGCCGCGGCGACCACGGCCATCATCGCAACGCTGAAGAAACGCCTCGATGCGATCGGCGCGGCGACGAAACTGTACGAGACGCAGCGCGGCGCGCATCTCGTGAGCCGCGTGACGTTCGGACGGTCATTCGGTGACGGGCCGGTTCTGGTGCTCGGTCACGTCGACACCGTCTGGCCTCTCGCAACCTTGAGCCGCATGCCGTTTCGGGTGGAAAACGGCCGCGCGTTCGGCCCGGGCATTTTCGACATGAAAAGCGGTGTGGAGGTGATGGTTGCAGCATTGGAGGCCATCCATGACCTCGAGCTGGAACCGCGGAGGGAAATCCGCCTCGTTCTTTCCTGCGATGAGGAGAGCGGCAGCACCACGTCGCGCGATCTGATCACCTCCGAAGCGTGGGATTGTGCGGCGGCCTTCGTCCTCGAGCCTTCGTTGCCGGGGGGAAAGGTCAAGACGGCCCGAAAGGGAATCGCCAGCTACGAGGTGATCGCGCGCGGCATCGCCGCGCATGCCGGGCTCGATCCCGAGAAAGGCGTCAGTGCCATCTCGGAGTTGGCGCACCAGATCCTGGCGTTGAACGCGCTCAACGACAGAAACGAGGGGATCAGTGTCAATGTCGGTGTGATCAGCGGCGGCACGTTGTCCAATGTCGTTGCCGCGGAGGCCCGGGCCGAAGTCGACGTGCGTTTTCGAACGGTGGCCCAGGGCGAGGAGATCGCGCGCCGCATCGAGTCGATGCAACATCATCAGACCGGAGCGCGGATCGAGATCCGAGGGGGGATCAATCGCCCTCCTCTGGAACGCACGGCCGCGGTGGTGGCCCTGTTCCATCGCGCACGATCGATCGCTTCCCAGCTCGGTTTCGATCTCGGCGAAGGCTCGAGCGGCGGCGCGAGCGACGGCAACTTCACGGCGGCACAAGGCATTCCCACACTCGATGGTCTCGGTGTGGAAGGCGACGGCGCGCATGCGTCCCATGAACACATCGTCGTCGCGGACCTGCCGCGGCGCGCGGCACTCATCACCGCCCTGCTCACAACACCGTTGACGGAGGCACAAACCTGAGATGCGACATCACTGGCCGGCGGCCCTCCTCGTTCTCCTCTTCTTTTCGGCGCCTCTGGGTGCCCAGAAACCCGTCGTCCCCGAGACTCCGCCGAACATAGAGACGCCGGCGGCGGTGAGCCCATCCGGCGGCCACTCGCTGACGGCAACCGACGTCGAGACATTCCTCGACGGATTCGTTCCGCTCCAACTGGAGCAGGACGACATCGCAGGAGCGACGATCGCCATCGTCAAGGACGGGCATCTGCTGTTCGCGAAAGGCTACGGCTACGCGAACGTGGAGAAGCAACAACCGGTCGTCGCGGACGCGACGCTGTTCCGGCCCGGCTCGATCTCCAAGCTGTTCACCTGGACCGCGGTCATGCAACTCGCGGAACAGAAGAAAGTCGATCTCGACCGCGACGTGAATGCGTATCTCGACTTCAAGATCCCCGAGGCGTTCGGGAAGCCCATCACGTTGAAGAATCTTCTCACGCACACGCCGGGATTCGAGGAAGTGATCAAGGATCTCTTCGTCGATGTTTCGAAGCCCGTCGATCTCGGTCAGTACCTGAAGACGCACATTCCGCGGCGAATCTATCCGCCGGGAACGGTTTCCGCATATTCGAATTATGGGGCGGCGCTGGCCGGCTACATCGTGCAACGCGTGTCCGGGCGGCCGTTCGATCAATATATCGACGAGAACATCTTCAAGCCGCTCGGCATGAACCACTCGACCTTCGACCAACCTCTGCCGAAGTCCCTCGCCGCGCAAATGTCGAACGGCTACCGGCGCGCCTCGGAAGGCCCCCAGCCGTTCGAGACTGTCGGTCCCGCGCCGGCGGGCAGCCTGAGCTCGACTGCCACGGACATGGCCAGGTTCATGACCGCGCATCTGCAGGGAGGTCAATACGACGGCGCGCGCATTCTGCGGCCGGAAACCGTCAGCCTGATGCACAGCAGGCTGCACGTCCTGAACCCGGCGGCGAACGGAATGGATTATGGGTTCTACGAAGAGTCGCGGAACGGACATCGCATCATCGGTCATGGCGGCGACACGGAGCTCTTTCACAGCTCCGTTCACCTCATTCAGGACGCGAATCTCGGATTCTTCGTGTCGTACAACAGCGCTGGAATCGGGAAAGTCGAACCGCGCGGGCAGTTGTGGGCCGCCTTTCTGAATCGCTATTTCCCCGACTCACGCGTTCCGCAAACCCTGTCGACCGCAAAAGAAGACGCGAAGAGCGTTGCCGGCAGTTACCTGAGCAGCCGCCGGTCCGAAGGCTCGCTCCTTCGAACAGCGTCGGTCGTGGGAGAGGTCGTGGTGACGCCCACGGCTGACGGTGCCATCACCACCTCTTTGCTCAATCGCGCAAACGGGAAACCGATGAAGTTGCGCGAAGTGGCCCCGCTCATTTTCCAGGACACCGACGGCGAGGACTACCTGGCATTCCAGCGCGACCGGACCGGCCGCATGGAGGTGATGTACTCGCCGTATCCTGTGTTCGTCTTTCAGCGAGTGGGGCTGAGTGAGGATCGGAAGGTGCTCGTGCCGGTCCTCGTAGTCTCTCTCGCCCTGATGGCCCTCGCCCTTCTCCTCTGGCCGGTCGCGGCGCTGGCACGCAGACACTATCAGCGACCGCTCGAGTTGACGCCTCGGCAGCGCCGGCTCCGGCTCGGCGTCAAACTCGTCCTCGCTCTCGACGTTCTTTTCGTCGCCGCCCTCGCCGCGATCGTGACCTACGCCTTCTCGCACATCGCGGCCTTCAATGATGGCCTGGACAAATGGATTTACCTCGCGCAATTCATCGGTGTTCTGGGTGCCGTGGGCACGCTGGTGGTCGTTTATGACGCGATCAACGCCTGGTTCAGTAAGAACAGGACAATCTGGTACAAAATCAATGCTACCCTCCTTACGCTCGCGTGCTTCGGACTCCTCTGGTTCGTCTTCGTCGGACACCTGCTCCACTTCACCTCGCGATACTGAGAAGGGCCGCACGATCGTCATCGAAGACATCGAGAGCATCGAAGACCTACGGGTGGTGGAGGATCTCCAGAAGGAAGTGTGGATTCTCCACGACCGCGACATTACCCCTTTGACGCAACTGGTCGCTGTCAGGCAGACGGGCGGCCAGTTGATCGGAGCCCGCGACGGCCGGGCGCTCGTCGGTTTCGTCTATGGCTTCGTCGGGCTCGAACGCGGGACGACGATCCACCATTCGCACATGCTGGCGGTCAAACCGGCATATCGGAACAGCGACGTGGGAACCAGGCTGAAGCTCGCGCAACGGGACCGGGTTCTCGCGCAGGGGATCACCCGGATCACCTGGACATTCGATCCCCTGCAGAGCCTCAATGCGTATTTCAATTTCAGCAAGCTCGGCGTCGTGAGCGACACGTACAAGGTCGACTTTTACGGGCCGGAGACATCGAGCGTGCTGCACCGCATCGGCACCGACCGATTGTGGGTGACATGGGTTCTGGACAGTGACCGGGTGCAACGAAGGCTGGAAGGAAGGCCCGCCGGACACGAAGTCGGCTCCGACGCGACGCCGCTCGTCGCAGCGGATGCCGGCGGATGGCCGCGCGAGCTTCGCTTGAAACAGGCGCTAGCCGGCCCGCAGGCATTCATCGAGATTCCATCGGACATCAACAGCGTGCAGCGGCAGAACGCCGAGCAGGCAATGCGGTGGCGCGAGGTCACGCGCCGCGCATTCACCGACGCATTCGCCGACGGCTTCCACGTCTCGGACTTCGTCCGGCAGTCTCGGAGCGGGCAATCCGTGGGGGTGTACGTGTTGAGCCGGACGCACGAGGATCTTCCATGAGCGACGTCGATCGCTCGCTCAACAGCGCGGTGGCAAACGATCGAACGACCGGCCTGCGCCTGGAGAGGCTCGAACTTCGTGAGATTCAGATGCCGTTGCTGGCGCCGTTCGAGACCAGCTTCGGGCGCGCCACGACCCGCAGAATTCTCATCGTTCGCGTGTTCGATCGAAGTGGCGCGGTCGGATACGGCGAGTGCACGGCGATGGAAGGCCCGTTCTTCAACCACGAAACCATCGATACCGCATGGATGATCACCGAGAAGTTCATCGCTCCGATCCTGTCCGGGGCGCATGTTGCTGAAGCTTCGCAAATGCGCGGAATCGTCGCCCCGATCCGTGAAAACCGGATGGCGAAGGGAGGAGTTGAAACCGCGGTATGGGATCTCGAGGCGCGTCTCGCCGGTGTGCCGCTCTGGCGACACCTCGGCGGCACCCAGCACGTGATCAAGTGCGGCGTCTCCATCGGGTTGCAGGAGAGCACGGACGCGCTGCTGGAGAAAGTGGCGCGCGAGCTGGCCAGCGGCTATCAACGAATCAAGATCAAGATCAAGCCGGGGAAAGATGTTCAACTGGTGCAGTCGGTACGCTCGCGGTATCCGTCGATCACGCTTTCCGTCGACGCGAACAGCGCATACTCGTTGGAGCACGATCTCGAGTTGCTCAAGGATCTCGATCGGTACGACCTGCTGATGATCGAGCAGCCGCTCGGGGCCGGCGACCTTCTGGATCACGCCCGGCTGCAGCGCGAGCTGCGGACGCCGATCTGCCTGGACGAGTCGATCGTCAGCCTCACCAACGCGGCGCACGCGCTCGAGCTCGGAGCGTGCCGCATCATCAATATCAAGCTGGGTCGCGTCGGCGGGCATGCGGAAGCACGAGCGATTCAGCAGTTCGCG
>DATFUW010000494.1:0-4365 GCA_035260605.1 Thermoanaerobaculia bacterium
ATTCTCCACTAGACCGATCGGTCTAGTCCGGACGCCTGAGAAAGAAAGGAGAACAGGAGCCATGCGCATCGAAAAGGAACGGGTCAACGTCAAGATGGAAATCCCCGGAGCAATCATCCGACAGGAACGGAATTTCGGCGACGCCACCGGTTTCGGCAGGATCAGCGGCGAGTACTTCACCCTCGCTTCGGGTGTGGATACGACGCCGTTGTTCGAAGGGCTCGAGGGAGACCTCTGCCAGTGTCCCCACTGGGGATTCGTGCTGCGCGGCCGCATCACCACCACCGATGCGGAAGGAGACAGCGAAACGGTGAACGCGAACGACCTCTTTTACTGGCCGCCGGGGCACAATGTGAAGGTCGACGCCGATGCGGAGATCGTCATGTTCAGCCCGCAGCGCGAGCATTCCGCGGTCATCGAACACATGCTGAAAAAGGTGAAGAGCTGAGCGATCACCCGACGAAGGAGCGCCTCCTGCGTGCCGGCTTGCAACTGCTGCTGGAGCACGGCTACAACGACCTCGGCATCCAGGCACTGCTCGAAGCGACCCGTACGCCCAAAGGGTCCTTCTACCATCATTTCCGCGACAAGGAAGACTTCGCGCTGCAGGTCATCGACCGCTACATGCAGGAGGTCCACGCCGGGCTCGATGCTTGTCTCTCCGACCCGAAGCGGCGCCCGCTCGAACGCGTGCGCCGCTTCTTCGAGCTGACGCAGCAGCATTACCGTGAAGAGGGCTACATGGGATGCCTCCTCGGCGGCCTGGGACAGGAGCTCGCCGGCGTGAGCGACGTGTTTCGCCGCAAAATCGAATCGTGCTTTTCGACGATCGCCCGGCGGATGGCCGAGTGTCTCGAGGAGGCGCGCGAGGCCGGCGACATTCCCCTCGAATCCGACCCGCGGCAGATGGCCAACCTCCTGGTCGACTGCTGGGAAGGGGCCGCACTTCGGAGCCGTCTGCGCGGGTCGCCCGCGCCGCTGTCGGCCATGCTGAACTTCTACCTCCACTCGGTGCGGTCCGAGGCCGGGAAGTCATGAAGCCGCATTGATGGCTACGATCACGTTTTGACTTTGGTATTTGCTACATCTTGTGGAAAATACCAAATTCAAGACCTGACCCCCATCCTACCCATCCTAGAAGAGATCGGGAACGTGCACGAAGTTCCTCATCGCGGCGACTGTGCGCGGCGATACATCGCTCAGGAAAAACGTGAGCGCCTCCACGGTCGACCGCGGAATGGCATATCGCGTGACGAACTCCACGTCGACGGCGCGGTTGATCTCCGAGCCGCCGCCACCGGCCGGCTCGCCGAACAGCGCACCGACCGCTCGCTCGTTCGGATCGACGACCGTGGCCTGCATCCCGGCGCCGGCGAGGGCGTCAACGAAGAGATCCTTCCGATAGCCGTAGTGCGTGCAGGCCAGAAAGGCGACGACCGGCACATCGGTCCGCGGCAGTTTCTCGATCGCCGCACCGACCCATCGGACGATCTCCGCGTTCGTCTTTTCTCCCCGGCGATCCTCGGAAATCGTATCGGCCAGCCCCGGACACGCCTGACTGACGATCCGCGACGCCGGCACACCATGCTCCCGGAGCAACCGCGGGTATGCGCCCGCGTCGATCGTCGTCTGCGTCCCGAAGATCATGGCCACGCTACGCGGATCGCGTTCGAGCTCGCTGCCGAGTTGCGCCGCGCCCGTTCCGACGATTCCCTTCACCGGAATGGCGGCAGTCCGAACGTAGGGTGTGTCGGCGAGCAGTACGGAGAGGGTGTTGCAGGCGACGTAGATGAGATCGGGTGCATATCGCGCGGTGACATTCCTGAGGTATCGGTCGAATGTCTCGAGTTTCACCTCGCGCGACGGCATGGAGTTGTAGCCGTAATCGTTTTCCGGGGCGGCGTTGGCGAACGTCAGGCGCACCGGTTCCACGAAGCCATGCGTGCGCACGAACCGCTCGGCGTACGCGCAGACCGAGAGGCCGCCGACTCCCGAATCGGTGACCAGGATGTGCATGGCTACGCCTCGAGGCCGATTCGGCCGGTCATGAGGTCGATGAGGATCGGGACGTGCCGGTCCTTGAGGTCGTACAGCGACGCCGCCTCGAGCTCCCACGTCACGAGCGTCAGCTTTCGTTCGCCGGCCCACGTGCCCATGGAGCCGGGCGTCGGATATCCGATCTCGGTCACGAGCGGAAGCGCACAGCGCGTGGCGAGCTGGCGTGCGAGGTGAGATCCGCCCGAATCGTCGATGCAGGCCAGCGCGCCGTGGAGGCTGACGACGGCGCGTGGATTCAGACGCTCGAGCAGGGAAATCAGCGCCGCCGTCTCCGGTTCGGATGCCGCTCGCTCGCCGGGACTCAACGCGATATCGCGCGGATCGTTCGCTCGCGTCTTGTAGCAGACCGGATCGGGACTCCAGTTCGACGTCGGAAAGTTGCGATTGAGATCGACGCCTCTGGCGTTCCCGCGCGTGCCGCGCAGGGCCCCGTCGGGATTGCCGCAGAGAATCACCGCCGCGCGCAGGTCGCCACGGACGATGCACCGCAGCGCCTCGGAAACGACGACCGTCGTCTCCGCCTCGTCGCCGTGAATCGCCGCCAGAAGAACGAGATCGGTGTTGCCGGAATCCGGCAGATGGACCGTGAGCGGAATTCCCTCGACCGAACTGCCGTACACAGTGTGCGCGTGGCGGATGACTCCCCGATCGCGACGCTCGACCATGGTTCCCATCATGCCCTCAGCGGCGAACCTTGTACCGCAGCCAGACGATGCCGGCGGTCCGCTTCTCGATCGAGAGCAACTGCAGGTTGCGTGCTGGAGCGCGGCGGTCCGCGACATCGAAGAGCGACGGCGTGCCGATGCTTCCGTCGGCGATGGGCGCGACGAGAACGCTCAGCTCGTCGATCGCATTCGCCGCGAGGAAGGAGCCGTTGATCGTCCCGCCGCCTTCCAGGAGCAGCGTTCGGATGCCGAAGCGAGATCGCAGTTTCCGCAGCACTCGGGGCAGATCGATGCGCGATTTCCCGCCGAAGAGGTACGAAACGCCTTTCGACCGGAGGAAGGCGAGATAGGCGTCCGGGACGGATTCGCCGAGGACCGTGATGAAGTGCTCGCCGTCGGCCTCGCCGCCTTCCCATCGCAGCTTACCGGACGAATCGATGGCGATGGCGTAGGACGTTGCCGCATGTTTGGCGATGAAGTCCCTGCGTGGGATGCGCTCCCGCGTCTTCCGCTTCGGGACGCGCGCCTTCCCCGCGTACGGCTCCATCGAGATCCGGCCGATGATCCACGCATCGGCGCCGAACGTCGCGGCCGTCCGTTCGTACTCTCGCGATGCGCCGGGGAGATCCCAGTCACGCGTGACGATCCGTCCGTCGATGGACGGGAGCATGTGGCAGATGACGTAGGGGCGGTTGCCGGTGCGCATGGGATGTTCATCATACGAAGGTTCGCGAGTTCCTCAACCGCCATGTCCTCGATGTAGACTCGGCAGGGATGATCGGCGCTCTGTTGATCGGAGCGATGTTGGCGGCTGCGCCGCCCCCGGCCGTGACGGATCTCGTCCGGCGGGCGGACGATGCCTTCGCGCTCGGCCGGCCGGATCAGGCCATCTCCCTTTACGAACAGGCGGAGAAGCTCGATCCCTCGTTCGACGACTTTCATCGCCTGCAGCACTTTCTGATGTTCGATCCCCGTCTGACCGCGCCGGATAGCGGCCTGCGGGAAAACGAAGAGGTGGACACGGCGCTCCGCGTCCGGATCGGGGAAGCGATGGCGCGGGCCTGGCGCCATCATCCCGACCGCGCCGAGATCCTCGAACGAGCGACCCGCACGCTGGTCAGCGAAGGCGCCTGCGACGCCGCTCTTGCATTGACGGGGGAAGCATTACAGCGCAATCCGCGCGACCCCGCGGCATTGACGGATGACGTCATGGCCCAGGAAGCCGATGCCGTCGCCAATCCTTCACGGGCAGAAGCCGACGCCGCGCGCATCAATGCCGACATCGATCGCCTCCTGGGCTCACCGGCAACGCCGGATCAGCTGTATCAGGCTGGACTTCAGGTCTGCGGGCTCGTCGTGAAGCCGACCATTACGGAGGCGGCGCGGATGGCCCTGATCCGGCGCGGTGAGGCCGCGTTCGAAAAAGCCATTGCCGGCAGGAGCGGTTACGCGCAGGCGATGATCTATCACAGCCTGCTGCTGCGTCAGGAAGCGCAGCGGCAGAGCGACCCGAAGCAGCGCGATGCGCTCGTGGCTCGCGCCAACAAGGAACGCGCCGAGGCCATCGCCGTCCTCACTCACCACCAGAACGAACATTGATGCGGCCGCTCCTGTCCAAGCATGGCTGTGCGCCGCTGACGGC
>DATFUW010000495.1:0-4443 GCA_035260605.1 Thermoanaerobaculia bacterium
GAACGCCTTTCCGCGTCCGCCGGAGTTGTTCGGATCGGCGCGCTCGTCGACGCGCATGCCGATGAGCCGGAAGTCCCATTTCGGATCGGGGATGAGCTGATAGGCCAGCGCTTTGATCTTCTGATCGGGGGCGAAGAGCCCGGTGACCAGCCCGGCCGGCTGCGAGGCGAACGTCTGGTAGTACGACGCGATGCCGCCCGGCACGACCAGCTTGATCTGCGCGCCGCCACGCGGCAGCCCCGCGCTCATCAGTTGCGCCTGGTCGAGGAAATCGGGCGGCGCGAAACCGGCGCGCGCGACCGCGCTGACCCTCCCCTGCCCCGCCCCGAATTCCGTGACCCAGTTGCGCGACTCCTGCACCGTGGAGTCGTTCTTGAAATCATGCGCCACCGAGACATCTGCGGTGGTCTTGTCGGAAAGCTGCGGGATCTTCAAATCCGAAAGTGCGGAGATCTGCGTGCGGAGCTGGTTGTTCGCATCCTGCACCATCGAGACCGTTCCGAGCGGGGCCACGACCCAGTCGCCCCGCGGCTCGGGCGCCGCCGGGGCCTCGGCCGCGGGGGCCGCCACCGCCCCTTCCGGCGGAGCGACGGTGAACGACCATCGAGTGAGATTGCCCGCCACACCGAGGGCCACGCTGTGCTGGCCCGGCGCGAGCGCGATCAGCGAGTCGTAGGCGACCGACGTCGGCGTCACCTTCGCGACCTGCGTCATGTCGGTATTGTCCACCAGGAGCATCACCTCCTCCGGCTTTGCCGCTCCTTTCCACACTGCGCTGATCCGCGGCTGCGGATCGGCGATCGTGGCGCCGTCGTCCGGTTGAACGGCGCCGAACTCGATCGTCGTCTGTTGTGCCAGGAGGATGGACTCGTGCGCTTCGCGGCGGCTCAGCGGTGAGGAGCCTGATGTGCCGAGAACGTTGCCGTCGGGCCCGAGGGCCTGCACGCGTACCGCTGTCCCGGCGGGGAAGCTCCGCGGCACTGCGTACTCCGTCGCGGCGGTCAGTGCCGAAAAGAGCGTCTCTCCCGCCGGCGAGAGAAACTCCACGCGATAGAGCACGCCGGCGGTGCTGCTGTTCCATCGCACCAGGGGAGCGCCGCGCGCGTTGACGGACGCGGGCAGCAGGGTGATCGCCACGTGGTCCGGAAGGATTGCGAAACGCCGCCACACGGTCGGCTCGAGCGAGGTCTCGCCTGCGCACCGCGGCCGCACGCGCCAGCGATGGGCGCCCGGCCCGATGCTGGCGAGATCGTCGGCCGTCGGCCTCCACTCCGCCGCGGCGACGTGGAACCGGACGATGCGCGTGAGTACATCGGGACGATCGCCCGACGCATCGAGCGCCACCTCCACGTCGAACCCGGAACAGTTCGGCACGAGCGACCACCGGAAAAGACTTCCGCTTTTCCGCAGGACCGCTCCTTCCGGTGGCGCGAGGAGCGTGAGCTGCGAAGCGCGATCGATGGTGTCGATGACTTCCACGGCCGGCGAGATCACGTGACGCGGCGTTTCGATCACCATCTCCAGGCTGTGGCTTCCGGTGAAGGACACGGGGATGGGAACGTTGGTCCGCACCTCGACCGGCATGCCGCCGGCGGCGTTGACGATGAAGCGATCGAACGGCGAGCCGTCGAACTGCCAGCTCCCGATGATCGTTCCCGTCCCCGATGTAGCCAGCAGTCCGCGCGCGTAGACCGCCTCCGTCGGGGCGATGAACGTCCCGCGCGCGGGGAAGACGACTGCGGCTGCCGTGACGTCGAGCGGCGCCGCGATCGAGCTCGGCGGATAGACCAGCAGGACGAGCGGCGTCGCGGAGGAGCCCCCGTCGGGATTCGTCACGCCGAGCTCACGTGGCCCGGGTGCCGCGTCCGAGCGCACCGTCAGCCGCACGTCGGCGAGCTGCGGCGTGAGCACATGGCTGTCTTCGACGGTCGCCGAAGCGTCCGAAAGGTGGAACTGTGCCCCCGGCTGGAGGAAATCGCCGGCAACGCGGATGACGACGGAGCGAGCACCGGCCGTAAGCGCCGGAGGCGTGGCCGCGCTCAGCACCGGCGGTGGAGGGCCGACGGTTACGATCACCGTTGCTTCATGCTGGATTCCCGCGGCGTTACCGCTGAAGATCACCTGCAGCGGGCCGTGCCACACGGCCGCGGGGCTCGCGCTGATCGACACCAGTTGCGGCGAACCGGGTGTGAGGGTGAATGCCGGCGGCGAGAGCGTCAGGCCGGCCACCGGCTGCGCGTTCACGGCGATCGCTCCGCCGAATCCGTTCACTCCGGCCGCCGACACGGTCACGTTCGCGCTGCTTCCGCCGCGGAACGAAAGCGACGGCGGATTGGCGGTGATGTTGAAGTCGGGGCGCGCGCTGATGGTCAGCGTCAGTGTGGCGCTGCTGCCGTTTGCGATCCCCGGAGAGGATCCCTGGAACGTGGCGACCCCGCGCGGGCCGGGCGCAGCCGCCGGATCGACGGCGATCGACACCGGCTGCGTCGCGCCGGGCGCGAGCGTGAAGGTCGACGGCGTGAAGGTCACGCCCGGGATCGAAGGGGCGGTCACGTTCACCGTTCCACTGAACCCATTGAGCGGCGTGACGCCCGCGGTCACGCTCGACGTCCCGCCGACTGGAATCGTGAGGCTGCTCGGCGTGATCGTCAGGATGAATGCCGGAGGACCGGTGACCGTGAGCGCCAAGGTGGCCGTGCGGGTTCCGGTGGTTGATGGCGAGGTGCCGCTGAACGTCAGCGCGATGGCCCCCGGCTGCACGGCGGCGCCGGCGGCGATGGTGACCGCCTGTCCCCCACCCCCCGGCGTCACGTTGAACGTGGACGGCGTGATCGTGATCCCGGGAAAGGGCGGAGCGGAGACACTGACGGTGCCGCTGAAACCGTTCAACGCGGCCGCGGAGACGGTCGCGGTGACCGGCGCTCCTCCCGCCGCAACGGATGCGGCCTGAGGAGTGACCGACAGCGTGAAGTCGGGACCGGCGGCGATCGAGAGCGACAGCGTCGCGCTCCGCGTGCCGGTCACGGCGGGTGATGTGGCGTTGAACACGAGCGACTGCGTGCCGGCCGGCGTCCCGGCGGCAACGCTGACGGTCAGCGGCTGCGACGCCCCCGGCGCGAGCGTGAACGTCGCGGGAGCGATGGTCATCCCCGGAACCGCCGGCGCAATTACGTTCACCGTTCCGGAGAAACCGTTGAGCGGCGTGATCGTCGCCTGCGTGCTCCCCGACGAACCGGCCTGCACGGTGATCGCCGGCGGATTGAGATTGAGAACGAAATCAGGAGCACGGCTCACCGTCACCTGCACGCTCGCGCTGTGCGTGATTCCTCCGGACGTGAACGTGAACGTGACGGGATAGGTGCCTGGAGTCACGGAGGCGGAAGCCTGAATGGCGATCGAGGCCGGCGTGAATCCCGGCGCGGTGATGCTCGCGGGGTTCGGGGTGACCGTCATTCCCGGCGGCTGTCCGCTCGCGGCGACGCTCACATTGCTGCTGAAACATGCGTTCGGCAGCACCGACGCGCCGACGTTTTGTGCGCTTCCGCCGGCCGTCATCGACAGCGTCGGCGGACTGACCGCGGGCGTGAAATCGGCGGGCGTGATGTTGATGGTCAACTGGATGTTCTTGTTGATGCCCGCCGCGGCGTCGCTGACGTTCAGCACGGCCACGCCCGAGGTGGCGCCGGCCGCCGAGATCGAGAAGGCGATCGTCTGTCCCGGTGGCATCGGCGACGGCTTCAGCGGCGCCGGCGTGATCGTGATCCCGGCGGGAACCGCGGTGAACGACACGGACGGCGTCCCGCTGTAGCCATTCGCCGGCGTCAACTGGCCGGCGTCATTAACCGTCTGCCCGTCGCACATCGACACGACCGGCTGCCGGAACGTCGCCGTGATGTCGGGCTGCTGCACGACCACGGAAAACGGGATGCTCTTTCCTGCGCCCGTGGCCGTCGTCCCGTTCAATGCGCCGGTGTAGGTCCCCGCGGCCGCCCCCGCGCCGAGCGAGAAGTTGAACGTCACCGGGCCGTAGCCGCCGGTGATCGTCGTCGTCTTCGGGCCGTCGTTCACGACGAAGTTCGGCAGTCCCGTGAACGCGTAGGTGATGCTCGGATCGGCAAAGCCGGGATCGGGAGTGGTCGTCACCGTCACCGTCTGCGCGGGGCCGCCGATGGCCAGCGTCACGGGATTCGGCGAGGCACTCGGTGTGAAGCTGGGCGGCAAGGCCGCCTGCGGAGACGGTCCGCGTTTCGGCGTCTGCAGCGGAGCCGCGACCGCGCCTCCCGCGAGGATCCCCATGCAGATCAGGAGCAGGAGTTGGAAATTCCGCGGAGCAGGGACGCGCATGACAATCTCTCCTTCGGGACCCCGGGGATTCGCGAGTGATTAAAATAATAGTCCGGCGACCGCCGGGCTCGGTAGAATGGTGCCACGAAATCGACATCG
>DATFUW010000496.1:0-6568 GCA_035260605.1 Thermoanaerobaculia bacterium
GGTCACCGACGCCACGCCCGTCCCCAACTCCGCGGTCTGGGCCGGCAAGCTCGCCGCGCTCTACACGATCGTCCTGGCGCTGCTCGCGGTGGCCATGCTCACCGGCATCGCCGTGCAGACGTTCAAGGGATATCACCACTACGAGATCGGACTCTACCTGAAGGGGATCTTCCTCCAGACCGGTGTGACGATGCTGATGATCGCCACGCTGGCCTTCGTCGTGCAGATCGTCACGAACAACAAGTACGCCGGCTTCCTGCTGATGCTGGTGTACTTCATCAGCCTGCCGGTCCTGCCGGCGCTCCACTTCGAGCACGACCTCTACCGCTTCGCGAACTCGCCGCCGGCGCCGTACTCCGACATGAACGGCTACGGCCCATTCGTGCAGCCGCTGGTGTGGTTCGGTGTCTACTGGGCGATTTTCTGCGGGCTTCTGCTGCTCGCCGGACACCTGCTGTGGGTGCGCGGATCGGAGCGGTCCCTGCGCCACCGGCTGCGGATCGGCGGCCAGCGCTTCGGGCGCGGCGCGCTGGCCACGCTCGCGGTGCTGGCGCTCGCCTTCGTCTCCTGCGGCTCGTACATCTTCTACAACACCAACGTCCTCAATCATTACCGCACGCAGGACCAGATCGAAAAGCGGTCGGCAGAGTACGAGAAGCTGTACAAGCGATACCAGCGCATCCCGATGCCGAAGATCACCGACGTGCAGGCGGACGTCGATCTCTTCCCGGCGCGGCGTGCCATGGAGGCCCGCGGCGTCTACACGCTCCGGAACAAGACGAACGCGCCGATCTCCGTTCTGCACGTGACCGTCGATCCCGACGTCACCCGCACCACGGTGACCATTCCCGGGGCGACGGTGACGATGTCCGATCCGGCCCGGGGATACACGATCTACAAGCTCGATCCTCCGCTGCAGCCGGGCGCGACCATTCCTCTGCGCTTCAACGTCTCGCAGGTGAGCCGCGGGTTCGTCAACGGCACGGCGAACACCAACATCGTGGCCAACGGCACGTTTTTCAACAACTTCGCCTACTTCCCGAACCTCGGATATCAGGGCGGCAGCGAGCTGCAGGACCGCAACAAGCGGCGCAAGTACGGCCTCCCGCCTGTGCAGCGCCTGGCGAAGATCGACGACCCGTGGGCGCGCAACATCAACGAGATCACCGGCGAATCCGACTGGCTCAACCTCGACACGACCGTCAGCACATCGTCCGATCAGATCGCCATCGCGCCGGGATACCTGCAGAAGGAGTGGACGGCCAACGGCCGCCGCTATTTCCGCTACAAGACCACCGCCCCGATCCTCGGCTTCTGGTCGTATCTGTCGGCGCGCTACGCGGTGAAGCGCGACCGCTGGCACGACGTGGCCATCGAGGTCTACTACGACCCCGACCATCCCTACAACGTCGGCCGGATGATCGAGGGGGTGAAGCGCGCGCTCGACTACGACAGCGCGAACTTCTCACCCTACCAGCACAAGCAGGTGCGCATCCTCGAGTTCCCGCGGTACGCGGGCTTCGCGCAGTCGTTCCCGAACACCATTCCCTACTCCGAGTCGCTCGGATTCATCGCCGACCTCCGCAATCCCGACGCCATCGACTACGTCCTCTATGTCACGGCGCACGAGGTCGGGCACCAGTGGTGGGCCCATCAGGTCATCGGTGCGCAGTTGCAGGGGGACACCATGATCACGGAGACGCTGGCGCAGTACTCGGCGCTCATGGTGATGCAGCGCGAGTACGGGCGGGACATGATGCAGAAGTTCCTGCGCTTCGAGCTGAACGCCTATCTGCAGGGGCGCGGCGGAGAGCTCGTCGCCGAGGAGCCGCTGATGCTGGTGGAAAACCAGCCGTACGTTCACTACCGGAAGGGATCGCTGGCCATGTACGCGCTCGCCGACGCCATCGGCGAGGACAAGGTGGACGCCGCGCTGCGCAAGACGATCGCCCAGTGGGCCTTCCACGGTCCGCCCTACATCCGCACGACGGAACTGCTGCAGAACTTCCGCGAGGTCACTCCGCCGGACCGGCAATCGATGATCCACGACCTGTTCGAGACGATCACGCTCTACGACAACCGGACCACCGAAGCCTCGGCGGCCAGACTGCCGGATGGGCGCTACCGCGTGCGGTTCACGGTACAGGCGAAGAAGGTGCGGGCGGACGGGATGGGCAACGAGACGCAGGTCCCGCTCGACGACTGGATGGACATCGGCGTGCTGGCCCCCGGACCGCGCAAGGAGAGCGTCGACCGGGTGCTGGCCCTGGAGAAGGTGCACATCACGAAACCGACCGATACGTTCGAGCTGATCGTGAAGGAGAAACCGTCGAAGGCGGGAATCGACCCGCTGAACAAGCTGATCGACCGCAATCCCGAGGACAACACGAAGAAGATGTAGGGGAAGCGATATGATGACGCCGACGCGGTCATGATCCCGGCACTCCTGCTCGCGGTCTCTCTCGGCACGCTGGTCGACGCGCAGCCGACCGGCCGTGTCATCGTCGAGTTCAGCGGCGCGCAACTGGCGAAGAGCGCGGTCACGCGGCAGGCCACCGAAGCGCGTTTCCGGCGCGATGCGGAAGCGACCGGCGCGCACGTCCGCCACCAGTACACGGTCACGTTCTTCGGTGCCTCGGTCGACGCCTCCCCCTCGCAGGTCACCGCGCTGCAACGGCTGCCCTACGTCCGCTCGGTGCATCCGGCCCACAAGGTCGAGGCCCTGGCGACGGCCGGTCCGGCGGCGCCGACCGCCCTCATCTCCGACGCCGGGACGCGCGTCGATTCGCTTTCCCTGCCGACGCGCGGTGAAGGGATCCGAGTCGCGGTCATCGACACCGGGATCGACTACACGCATCCCGCGCTCGGCGGCGCGTTCGGGCCCGGGCACAAGGTCGCAGGCGGCTGGGACTTCGTCAACGACGACGCCGATCCGTTCGACGACAACGGGCACGGCACGCACGTCTCGGGCATCATCGCCGCCGACTCCGATTCGCTGCAGGGAGTGGCTCCGCACGCGACGCTGTACGGCTTCAAGGTCCTCGACGCCGGCGGCAGCGGAAGCTCCGACGACGTGATGGCCGGCATCGAGGCTGCGGCCGATCCGAACGGCGACGGCGATCCCTCCGACCACCTCGACGTGGCGAACCTCTCGCTCGGCGGTCTGGGCGGGGCGGACGATCCGCAGTCGCTGGCGGTCGACGGCGCGGTCGCCGCAGGGGTCGTGGTATGCGTCGCCGCGGGCAACAGCGGCGGATTCGCCATCATCAGCAGCCCGGGATCGTCGCCCTCGGCGATCACCGTCGGGGCCATCGACGACACGGGCGCCATGGCCAGCTTCAGCTCGCGCGGCCCGGATCCCGGCGACCTGCAGTTCAAGCCGGACGTCGTGGCGCCCGGCGTGAACATCATTTCGAGCATCGCCGGAGGCGGAACGAGAAGCCTGAGCGGCACCTCGATGGCCACGCCGCATGTGACGGGTGTCTGCGCGCTGCTCCGCGCGCTCCATCCCGACTGGACGCCGGGCGATGTGAAGTCGGCGTTGACCTCGACGGCAACGACGATCGCCGGAACACCGGTCGACCGAGGCGCCGGCCGGGTGGACGCACTGCTTGCGTCGGCGGCGACGATCGTGTCGAGCGATTCGGGCCTTTCGTTCGGAATCGACGCAGCGAGTGGATCGACGTTCGACGCCACGCGCACGGTCACCATCACGAACCGGAGTGCCCAGACGGCGACGGTCGGCGCCTCCTCGCCAGCCGTTTCCGGCGTGACCACCACGATCAACCCGACCTCGGCGACGCTCGCCGCCGGCGCTTCGCAGGCGTTCGCGGTCCGGGTCTCCGCCGACAACACCAACTTCGGCTATCCCGCCGGAAAAATCGTCGCCGGGTCGGTTGATTTCACCGGCGGCGGGAAGACGCTGCACGTGCCGTGGGTCATCGTCCGTTCGGCGCGCGTCACGATCACCTACACGGACCTCGGCGGCGTGGCCTTCGGATACATGCCTCAGAGCACCGCGGCGACATTCGTCTACCCGTACGCCGACGATCGGGCAGAAGCCTACGTGACGCCCGGAAAAGTGTGGGACTTCCTCGTCTCCGGACGCGATCCCGACCCCGCCGGCAGCAACCACTTTCACCTGCTGGAGACGAACGGGCACACGATCGACGGCGACGACACCATCAGCCTTGGTCCCGCGGACTCGCCGTACGAGCTCACGCTCGCCGCGCTCGATCCGGAAGGCAACCGGCTCAGCACGCTGCCGAGCATCACGGGTCACCGGCGCCACTCCGTCATCATGGATCTCGTGTGGCGCGGAAAGCCGAATGGAGAAATCACATTCATCATCGGAGCCGCGGAGGCCATCGACGTCTCCGCGCTACCGAGCATCGGCCTGACGGTCTACGAGACGTACATGGATCTCGATCAGGGCCGCTTCTTCGCCATCACGCATGACGCCGTGCAGGACGCCGCGAGCTCGATGACGTTGACGAAGGACGAGAGCTCGTATTCGCATTCGCGGTGGACCTGGACGCCGACGAGCCCCGCCGACTCGACCTTCACCGCCTGCGCGTGGCTGCTTCACCGCGGAACCGTCGAGGTCACGCGATACATTGGGTTGTGCATGGACCGCGAGCTTTCCGCACCGTTCGCCGCCGACGCGTTCATCACTCCAGAAGGGACCGCCGATTTCCCGCGCGCGTTGACTTTCGCCACGCCGTCGGCGGAACTCCCCCTCCTCCGCGCGGCGGACGGTTCGATGTTCCTCTCCGCGGATGCGGCCCCGGGACCGCTGGCGTTTCGCGTTGCGAACGGGGGCGTGACGGCGGTCGGGATCGGCCCGGTCTGCCCGACGTCCATGCTGCACGGCCTGAACGGATCGGGCAAAGGCGGCTTCATCGGACCGCTCGGCGAGACGCGTTCGCTCGACGGCTCCTATTGGAGGATCGTCGATCCGAACGGAAACGAGCGCACCAGCGGTCAATTCCCCGGCACGCCGCTGCCCACGGTCGTGGCGCGGCCCGGCGATTCCGTGGAGGTCACGGACGATCTGCTGCGCATCGCCGGGAGAACGTCGCACGGCAACCTCCGCCTGAGTACGGCCACGACGATCGATTTCACTCCGCCAACGCTCACGTCGATGCGGATCTACGACGCGGATGGGAACCTCGCCGAACAAGTGGCGAATGGCGCGGCGGCGACGCTCCGTTTCGCCGCCGCCGACCGCGGAGGACAAACGACGGCCGCACCACTCCAGGAGGCGACCAAAGTCGCGTGGCGCCTGGAGGGAACGACCGAGTGGCACGACGTCACTCCGACCGTCGAGTCGGAGGACACCGGGGACGAGGTCACGGCCGGGCGTCATCTCGCCGGCGATCTCTACCGCGCCGACCTCGCGGCGGCCACCACAACGAGCGGCCTGATCGACCTGCGGATCGATCTCGAGGACGCGGCCGGAAATCACATGACGTGGACCCAGTCGCCGGCCTTCGTCGTCGGCGGCGTCCCACCCTCTCCGCGCCGCCACCCGGCGCGCTGATCGGATGGGCCGAACAGGTCCGGTCGGGTACACTTGTCCCATGGTCCGGACCTTCGTTGCGGCGCTGATTCTGTCGGCCGCCGTCTGCGTAGCCGTCGATTTCCAGGCGCATCGCACGATTGCACGGACGCAGCAGGAGATTGCCGCGAAACAGGCGGAGCTGAAGAAGCTCGAGGACGTCGACCGGCAGGTCCAGGCCGCCGAGCAGCAGAAGAAGGCCCTCGAACAACGCCGGGCGCTGATCGATAAGATCAAGCGGGGAACGCAGTGAAAGCGCTCGCCGTGCTGATCGCCCTGGCCATCCCTCCGGCGGTCTACTTCACGACCTTCTGGAAGGACCGCAAGCAGGAGCAGGCGCAGGGCCAGGCGGAATTGCAGCGCGTCGACGCGCGGCTCGAGGCGGCGCGAGCGGCGCAGACGAACATGTCGAAGTTCTTCGAGGAGAACGCCAGCGTCACGGCGGAGCTGCAGCAGACCCGCATCGTCCTGCCGCCCACGCTGAAGGCCAACGACATCCTGCGCACGCTGCAGTCGCAGATCACCGCGCACGGCGTGCAACTGATCCGCTTCGAGCCGCGCCCGCCCGCGGACGCTCCTCCGCTGCAGCGCGTGTCGGTGGAAGCAGAAGTGGCGGGGCCACCCTCGGTGGTCAGGCTCTTCCTGCACGACCTGACCGAGACGCGCCCGGGCGAGCGGATCCTCACCGTTTCCGAGGTCAAGGACGAGGGCGACAAGACCTCGTTCGTCGTGACCGGGTACGCGCTGCCGGATTAGCACGGCATGGCGTCCGGGATGGGGGTCAGGTCTTTAATTTGGTATTTGCTACACCCTGTGGAAAATACCAAATTCAAGACCTGACCCCCATTCCTTCCTATCCCTGGCGCTGCTCCTTGCTTCCGAGCGGACTCCGCTGTAGATTCCGCGCTCATGAAAAAACAACTGTTTCTGGTGATTCTCGCCCTCGCGGCGAGCGCGATGGCTGCCGATCTCAACGACACGTTCAAAGGCCTCGAATTCCGTGAAATC
>DATFUW010000497.1:0-7150 GCA_035260605.1 Thermoanaerobaculia bacterium
GGTCGACGGCCACGCAGCCGATGGAGAACGAGCCTTCATGATCGAACACGGGGTTGAACGTGATGCCCGCGTTCGTGGTCTTCCACACTCCCCCCGAGGCGGAGGCGATGAACCAGGTGTGGGGGTCGTGCGGATCGACCGCCAGATCGGCGATGCGTCCGGACGTCATGGCCGGACCGATCTCCCGTAGTTCGAGGCCGGCAAAGGGTTTCTTCTGTTCGGGCGCGCTCTTCGCGGATGCTTTCGAGGATGTTTTCGCGGGCGCTTTCGCCGGCGCAGCGAAGGCCGGAAGCGTGAGCAGCAGCGCGAAGCACGTCAGGAATCGGCGAATCATTCGTTCCCTCCTGACGGCGCATCGTATCGCACTCATCCGTTGCGCGCGCGCCGCGGCTCGGCCACCCACCAGCAGACGAAAACGATGGCGAACATCCCCACCAGGCGCCACCAGAATTCCGCCGAGACCCAGAACTGCCGGCCGAAATCGGAGAAGTGCGCAGCGCTCCACGGCCCCTGCCGCGCGGCATAGGTCGACTCCACCGAGACCGCGAGCGACAGCACCTGCGTCGCGGCGACGACGAGCAGCGACGCCAGAAACGCCGAGATGCTCCGCCAGCGCATGGCGAACAGGCCCGCCAGGAGAATGACGTTGTAGGTGAGCTGATCGGCGGGGATCGTCCCGCGCGGCGCGGGGCAGAAGCGCGGGACGACGTCGACGGCCCGCTCGTGCGCGCGCAGGTCGGGACCGCAGAGGCGCCCGTCGGCATGGAGAATGGTCTGCGCCGGGAGCGCGAGCACGGCGTCGTAATACGGCGTGCCGTACCACCAGATCAGAAATCCGGCCACGGCCCCGGCGGCGAACCTAAGCGCGCGCAGTAACACGCCGGCTCCAGGCCGCAAAGAACAGCACCGCCGTGGCGAAAACGATCGTCTGCCAGATCGCCAGATGGAACGACGCGAACCACTCCGGCTTGTGACAGCCGACTAGATAGAGCGTGATCACGCGAATCAGATTCACGATCTGGATCAGCGCGATGCCGGCGGCCCCCGCGAGTAGTCGCTGCCGCGGCGTTGCAGGGAACGCCAGCACGGCCGCGACGAGGAACAGTGCCGTCTCCAGACCGTTGCAGCCGTTCTGGATGTTGACCGCGAAACAGGCGGACGCGATCACGGTGCCGTTCGCGGGCACGCCGACGATCGCGCCCGAGACCGCGGCGATGCCGGCCGACAGCGGACGGACCACGTAGCGGTCCACCGGGTCGAGCAGCAGCGGCAGCTCGAAAACGAGCAGCAGAACGGCGAAGCGGACGAGGAACTTCGTTCGGGCGCTCACGGCCCCTCGTCCGCCCTTCCGGTACCGTTCCTCACTTCGCCGCGACAGCCGGGATGTTCTGGTCCCGCACCAGCTTGTTGAACGCCGGCAGATCGGTGTCCCAGACCGTCTTCAACTTCGCCAGCTCCGCATCGATCTGCGATACCAGCTCGTCGCGGACGGCGATCTGCTGCGCGGTCGGCGCGTTCTCGCCGATCATCGCCGAATCGGCCACGCCGGCGAGCTTGTCGTTCAGCTTGATCGGGAAGTTCAGCGGATCCTCGGGGGCGTGGTTCTTCGTCTGATAGAGCGCCTCCTCGATGGCCGTCAGCTTCTTGTCGAGCTCGTCGGCGGCAGCCTTGACCTCTTTGTTCTCCCCGGCGCGTTTCTTGATGTCCGCCATCGATTTCTTGGTGTCCATGATGCGTCCGATCTGCTGGTTCACTTCCGACAGCTTGCTCTTGACGCCCTGGACGAAATCGAACTGCGCCTTCAGGTCCGCCGGCGTGGCCGACGAACGCGGATCGGCCTTCAGATCGAACGTGGCTGTCTGCGGCGGCTCATTGCCGACCGTCAGCCGGACGGTGTACGTCCCCGGCACGACCATCGGTCCGGTCGTCCCGCCGGCCCACATCACCATCCCCGGAAAACGTTTCGCTTCTTCGGTGCGGAGGTTCCAGGCCACGCGGTTGTGGCCGTCGATGATTCCGGCCAGCTTATCGGTGTCGCGCCCGCGGCGCCCTCCGGTCTCCTCTTCGGCCTCCGCCTGCTGGACCTGCGCGGCGGCCTCGGCGGACGGCTGCTGTTCCGCTGCGCCTCCCTCGGACTTGATCGCTTCCTTCCGCTGGGCCTTTTCGCGGTTGGCGACGGCGCGCGGCGGCTCGTGCATCTCCGCGGCCTTCAGCTCCTTCGGCTTCTCCGCCTCGGCCTGCACCTCGCCCTTCAGCTCGCGCAGCACCTTCCCGTCCGGACCCAGAAATGCGAGCGAGACTTTCGTCTTCGGCTTCTGACCGTGCAGGAGGAAGTCGATGATCACGCCGCTCGGCGGGTTCGTCCCTTCGAGCCGCGGCCCGCCGGCGCCGCCGAATCCGCCGCGCCCTTCCATGCGCCAGGCCGGCGCTGGGGTGAAGAGGTGCACCGGCTCGGTGGCCATTTGCGCCGCGAGCTGCCGGATCGGCTCGATGTCGTCGAGCATCCAGAAGCCGCGGCCGTGCGTGGCCAGAATCAGCGCATTGTCGTGAATGAGCATGTCGTGGATCGGCACGAGGGGGAGCTTCTGCTGCATCGACTGCCAGTGCGCGCCGTCGTCGAACGAAACCCAGACGCCGTGCTCCGTGCCGGCGAAGAGGAGACCGCGGCGGCTGGTATCGGCGCGGATCACGCGGGTGAAATCGTCGTTCGGAATACCATCAACGATTTTCGTCCACGTTTTCCCGTAATCATTCGTCTTGAAGAGGAACGGCCGGAAGTCGTCCCACTTGTACATCGTGGCGGCCACGTAGGCCGTCCCCTTGTCGAGCGGGCTGGCGTCGATCTCGTTGATCATGGCCCACTCGGGGAGCATCGACTTTGGCGGGGTGACGTCGTCCCAGTGCGCGCCGCCGTCGCGCGTCACGTGGACCAGACCGTCGTCCGATCCGACCCAGATCACGCCAGGCTCCACCGGCGACTCGGCGCCGTAGAAAACCGTGCAGTAGTACTCGACGCTGGTGTTGTCCTTGGTGATCGGCCCGCCGGTCGGCTGCATCTTCGAGGGATCGTTGCGCGTCAGGTCGGGGCTGATGGCCTTCCAGCTCGTGCCGCCATCGGTCGATTCCAGCAGGTACTGCGACCCGGCGTAGAGCTTGTGCGGGTCGTTCGGCGAAAAGAAGATCGGGAAGTTCCATTGGAAGCGCTGCTTGAGCGTGGCGTCGCCCCAGCCCATCGGATTGTCCGGCCAGGGATTGATGTCGCGCGCCTCGCCGGTGCGGTGGTTGAGACGGATCAGCAGTCCGCCATACGAACCGCCGTAGACGACGTCGGGGTTGGTCGGATCGGCGACGATGTAGCCGCTCTCGCCGCCCGCGGTCGGCTCCCAGTCTCGCTCGCCGATCCCGCCGCCGCCGGTGCGGCTGGCGATGCGCACCGCGCTGTTGTCCTGCTGCGGGCCGAGGATGTGATAGGGGAAGGCGTTGTCGACCGAGAGGCGGTAGAACTGCGCGGTCGGCTGGTTGAGCAGCGTCGTCCACGAATCGCCGCCGTCGGTGCTGACGTTCGCACCGCCATCGTTGCATTCGATCATCCGCTGCGGATCGCCCGGCGCGATCCATAGATCATGGTTGTCCCCGTGCGGCGTGCGGATGCGCCCCCACGTCCTTCCGCCGTCTTTCGACTTCAGGAAGCTGACGTTCGGCACGTAGACCGTGTCCTCGTCTTTCGGATCGGCGTAGATGCGCGTGTAGTACCAGGCGCGCTGGCGCAAGTCGGACGAGCTGCTGGTCTTGCTCCACGTCTCGCCGCCGTCGCGCGAGCGGAAGACGCCGCCCTCCTTCGCCTCGACGATGGCGTAGAGGTTCTGCGGATTCGACGGAGAGACGGTGATGCCGATGATGCCGAGGGTGCCTTTCGGCATCCCTTTGTTGCCTGACAGCTCCTTCCAGGTGTCGCCGCCGTCGGTCGATTTCCAGAGCGACGACCCTTCGCCGCCACTCTCGAAAAAGTACGCACCGCGGCGGAAGCGCCAGAGCGAGGCGTAGAGGATCCGCGGATTCGTCGGATCCATGGCCAGGTCGACGGCACCGGAGTTCTCGTTGACGAAGAGGATGCGCTCCCACGTCTTCCCGCCGTCCTTCGAACGGTAGACGCCGCGCTGTTCGTTCGGCCCCCAGGCGTGACCCATGGCCGCGGCGTAGACGAGATCGGGATCGGTGGGGCTGACGCGGATGCGGGAAATGTGGCGCGAGTCGTCCAGGCCGATGTGCGTCCACGTCTTGCCGGCGTCGGTCGACTTCCACATCCCGTCGCCGTGCGAGACGTTTCCGCGGATCGTCTCCTCACCGGTTCCGGCGTAGACGATCGCCGGATCGGAGGGGGCCACCGCGACGGCGCCGATCGACCCGCCGAAGTAGCCGTCGGAGACCGGCATCCACGTCCGGCCGCCGTCGGTGGTCTTCCACACTCCTCCCCCGCACGAGCCGAAGTAGTAGACGTCGGGCTGGCTGGCGATCCCTACGACCGCGTCGGCGCGGCCGCCGCGATACGGGCCGACCTCGCGCCATGTGAGGTTCTTCAGGATCGAAACGTCCGGGCTGGCACCAAACGCAGAAACAGCGATGAAGGAGAGGAGGACGATCGCACGCTTCAACATGAGTGCGCTTTTTACCACAGGGCCGTGGTCCTGCCGCGAATGAAGGTCTTTCAAAGGCGGGAGATCGCAATTCCCGCAATGCAGACCCTGAGCAGCCCAGGGAGCCATCCCGAGAGAGCGGGGACGGCGGCCGGAGCGAATGGAGGCCCCGCGCCGGCACGCGGTTCGCCCGCCACGGCGATCGCCGTGAACATGGAGTCAGACGACTGGAACGACCGCAGGACCGCTCCCGAGCGGAGATCGAACTGGTAGGCGGCATTGCCCGACGTGGCCCGGAAGGTGTTGCCGTCTGCGCCGAGTGCGAGCGCGGCCCACTGATCTTCAATCGGCCGATCATCCGTGCGGGTGATGACGGACGAATCATTGAACATCCTCCCGGATACTCCCAGAGTGCCGGCGGTACCGGCAAACCAAGTGCCTGCAGGCAGGGATCCGAGCTGCGTTCCGATCTCCAGTCTTCGCCCGCCTGCAGCGCGGCGATGTCAACCAACCCGAACGGTGAACTCGAGGCCGCCCTCGAACGGGAGCGTCATCGTACGAAACCCGTTCCGTCGGTCGTGAATGAACTCGAAGTAATCGGCGTAGGCATCACGAAACTGCAGCGTATTGTCGCAGACGACGACGGCGCCCATACGGATGAAGTCGATCGGGCCGTCGAGGACGCGCAGTGTCTCGCGCAGATCTCCGTGGCGAATCTCGATGAACTCGGATAACCCGGCCTCGGCGAAATTCCGCCGCGCCGCCGCAACCTTCCCGTCTTCGGACTCCGTGCCGATCACCATCGGCCTGGGACGGCCCGCTCGTTCAGACGGCGCCTCGCGCTGCACGTTGTCCCGAACCGCGGCGGCTAGATGGATCGTGGAGACACCGAACGACGTTCCGGCTTCGACCACTCTCCTTGCCTGCAGCGCGCGGCAGACCTGATAGCAGAACTCGGCCTTCGGGCGGTCGAGCGCCACGAGCTTGTCGCTGAGAAAGTCGTTCGTTCGGGCATCGAATTCGGTCCAGTTCATCGACTCGTCCGACGCGCGCTCCGTGAAGTAGGTCGCGAGCGCGGCTTCCTGGGCGGCGTTTCTCGAATAGAGCCTCTCGAGCAGCGCATCGATCTGCGGGCCCAATGTGAAAACCCCGTTCAACGTGATCTCTCCATTATCCTGCTTCGAGCCAGCGCGGAGTGATGAAACAAATCGCTTCCGGGCGTCATCTTCTTACGAAGGTCCGGGGCGAAGGCCAGAGCGGCCAGTCGGACCTGCTCGACTAAACAGCAAGGGCAGTCGGCTCCTGTCCGGGTCACGCCGTCTCGTTTGGGTAGTTGAAGAGGAGCTGATTGTGGTCGGGATCATCGACGACCAGGAGGCGGTAGCCCCAGGAACCCTCGCGGACCGGAACGGCCTTCGCTTCGAGTTCCGCGCGCAACGCATCCAACGCGACGGTCGCAGCCTGGTGCGTCGAGGGCTCGACATTCAGGGAAACGAACACCACGCTCTTGCCAATCTTCTCCGGCCAGGTGTCGGCCAGAATCAACGCGCAGCCCTGTCGCTCGACCTGTGCGACATGCGACTTGTCGTCCTCGGCATAGCTCCAGGGGCTCGTGAAGCCGAGTTGGTCAACGTAAAAGCGGACTGAGGCCTCAACCTCGCTCACGTGTAGCACGGCACGCGCGAACCACTCCGTCATATCTTGCACCTCCACTTGCGAGCATAGCGGAACGCCGCGCCGCGCTGAAACGAAGCGCCGGGCCGGTGCTGCGGCGAGCTGGACTGCCGGTGCCATCCGCGGCCCAGGATGAGAACGAGGCCGGCGATCACGAGTTCCAGCCGGCTTGCCGACTCGATCGGTCAGCAGGCTGACAGCGAAACGTTCCCCGGAGCATCAGCCCCGCCGCCGCTACCTCGCCGCCCGTCCCGTAGTTGATTTCCTGACCGGGGTTCTTGATCACGCCCAGGACTGCAACGAGCCGGCTGCCCGCCGGGAGCAGCGCGCTCATCAGACGCGAGGCCCTGTGTGTCAACATGAAATGGAACAGGTGCGAGAGAGAAATTCGACTATCAGGGCGGGGTAAGGCGAGAACGCAGGTTGGACGAGAACGAGGGAGCAGTTCCGGATCCTGAAGTGGACCTTCGAACGCTCGCCCCAATCCCTTCGCAGCGTCCACTGCCCTGGCATCAGTGCGCCCATTCCCTCAATCGCCTTTGCTGATCACGCCTCTACGTCGTCTCAACAGCTCGCCAGCCAGCGCCTGACCGCACTCCACTACGCCGGCGCGCGCACCGTGACCCTCTTCGTCATGGTCTCGGCGCCCTCACACGACCCTCGCGACCCGTTGCATTCCCCACGCTGGCCCGTGGCTTCGTCCATCCACTCGCTTCGCCCCGCCGCGGTCTCTGCATCTCAACGCGATCACTCGCTCGCGGAATGCGGGAGCAGAGTCCTATGAGTTAGGCCGCGGTGGCAAAGCAAGGAGGTTGAGAACTTCATCCGACCGGGGTCGCCTG
>DATFUW010000498.1:0-4017 GCA_035260605.1 Thermoanaerobaculia bacterium
CGAGCAACGAAGCAGACGCCCGGCAACCGCCATCAGCCCTGCGGGTTGCGGGCGGCGCCGCATCGTCTGCTTCGCCGTCGCTGCTCGACGATGGCCCCGCATCGCCTGCGTCGCCCCGGCTCGCATCCGACGCGGCGACGCCCGCAACGACGACCATCGCACTTGTTCAGAGCTTCCCTAAGGACGGTCCTCACGCACAACGGTCGACAATGAGTGACCGCCGATGTCGAGATAGAGGTGCTGCTCGGTCACCGAGAGCGACAGGTCGATGCGCCTCTCGATCCGTTCGGCGAGATCCTTGATGAATGTTCCGCCGAATGTGTAGATCGGAATGTCTTCCCGCCGGTGAATGCGGTGGCCCTGCAGCTGGCCGAGGAGGATGCGGAGGTCGCGGTGGGTGTAGACGGCAACGCGGCCGGCGAGCTTGCTCGCGCGATGGAGGCGGTCGGCATCGGGCAGGCCCACTTCGATCCATGCAGTGAGGCGGCCGGTGAGATCGCGAATGACGATCGCGGGCTCGTCGCCGTCCGATAGCCCGGCCGTCATCTCGATGCCTTCGCAGTACTCCAGGCAGTAGGCGAGCAGACGCGTGGCCATGTACTCCATCGTTTCCGAAGGGTGCATCGCCACGCGCATGGCAAACGATTCATACACGCCGCGGTCGACGTCGCTCAGATCGACGGAGACGTGATAGATGGTCGAGGCGAGCGCCATTACTTTCGCACGCGGTATCCCATCGCCTGCAGCTCCGCGGCGACGCGCTCGACGTGGTCGCCCTGGATCTCGATCTCGCCGTCCTTCGCCGTCCCTCCCGCGCCGCACTTCTTCTTGAGCGTCGCGGCGATGCGGGCGAGCGTTTCCGGCGTGTGCTGAAATCCGATCGCCATCGTCACGGTCTTCCCTGCACGCCGCTTGCGGTCGACGCCGACATGGATCGTCTGTTTCGCTGCGTCGGAGTCTTTGCGGGTGTCGATCTTTCCCGATTGGCGCAGACGCTTCGCTTCTTCAGGATCGGAAGTCCAGACGAGTTTCGACGAGCCCATCGCGTTACTCTACGCGAATGGAGGAGTCGTATCGCGGCTGGCGGCGTCCGGGTCCCCTGCCGCCCGGTGGCGTCGACGTGGAAGAAGGGACGAGGCGCCGTTCGATCTGGTTACCGGCTCGCCTCCGTACTGGCCGGCCGGAACCGCATCGGAAGCAACACACCGACAGGCGATCCCCGCGCGCATCGAGACCCGGGGATCGGTTGCCGACTACGTGCGGCCGCGGCGCGCATTCTCGCCCCCGGCGGCATCCTTATGGTTCGTCTTTCCCTCGATGCAGACGGATCGCGCTCGACGCGCTGCGGGACGCGGGGCTCGCGCTCGTTCGCCGGCGTGACGTTGTGTTCAAGGAAGGGGCGCCGCCGCCGATCGCGCTCTTCGCCGCAACGCGCGCGAAGAACATCCCGTCCAAATATGCGTACGTCGAGCCTCCGCTCACGATCCGCACGCGCGACGGCGATGTCGGCGTCGAGTACTCCGCCGTGCGCGCGAGCTTCGGCTTCCCGCCGGGCAACCTTCCGTCGGAGCAGACGCAGGCCTAACGGCGCCGGCGTACAACGGGTGCGGGCACTGCCTTCGTTTTCATGACCTGACGCATGCCGTAGAGCGCGAGGATCGCTCCGCTGGCGGCTACGACGATGCTCGTCATGTAACCCAGCGCTGCGGCGGGGCTCATCATGCGGCTCAGCGCCACCGCGAGACAGCCGCCGACGGCTCCGGCCACAGTATCGAAGGCCGATCCGTGTTCGCTTCCCTTCAGATATTTTCCTGCGATGAACCCGACGAGCGCGCCGAGAATGACGATCAATAGATAGGACATCTCACTCCCTCAACTGAATGATGCGTTGTTGTCATGCGGACCCGTGGCAGTCGAGCCACGCGAGGATCTCGCGAATGCTGCCGGTTGCTAACGCGAGGCTGGTATCGGCAGCCCCGTAGTACAGATTGATGGTGTCGCCGTCGGCGCCGATCGTGTAGCCGCACGGGAAGGCGACGTTCGCGACGTCGCCGTGCGTCTCGTAAGGCGCTTCCGGTCCGAAGATCCATTCGTCGCCGCGAAGCAACAATTGCGCAGGCTGGTCGAGATCGAAGAGCGCGACGCCGAGGCGATACAGAGCCCCCGCCGCGGTGTGGCGTACGCCGTGGTAGAGCATCAACCATCCGCGTTCGGTCTCGATCAGCGGGGGCGAGAGGCCGACCTTGTTTGCATCCCACCATCCGCCGCGGCGCGCCTGCAGCATCATCCGATGACCGCCCCAGCTTCGAAGGTCGGGCGAGTAGGAGATCCAGACATGCGCGCCGGAATCGGCGATCGGGCGATGGATCAGCGCGAACATGCCACCGATCCGGCGGGGCAGCAACGCGGCGTCCTTGTCGTCCGGCTGCATGACGAGCCCGCACCGCTCGAACTTGACGAAATCGTCGGTCAGCGCCAGCGACACGCCGGGGCCGCCCTTTCCGAACGCCGTGTAGGCGACCGCGTACTTCCCGATCTCATCGACGAACGTGATGCGTGGATCCTCGAGGCCCCACAACTCCTCGGGATGGGTTTCCGGATCGCTGCGCAGAGTGGGCCTGGCATCGATGGTCCAGGCCGTGATGCCGTCCGCCGATCGAGCAGCGCAGAGATGCGACAGCCCGCTGCGGTCCTCGACGCGGCAAAGCAACAGCGTCGTTCCGTCGTGAAGCCGCGTCGCCCCGGCGTTGAATACCGCATGCGCCGGATAGGGCCAGTCAGCGGCCTTCAGGATCGGGTTTTCACCGTGCCGGCGAAACAGCGCGGGATAGAGAGAGGACGCGGTCATCGCGACACGTCACTCATGGCCATCGTGAGCTGCACCGGTTCGGCGGGCAGAGACAGCGCGGCGTTCCATCGCACTTCGTCCGCGCGCATTTCCATCAGGGAAAGGAGGAACGACAGCGTGGACTCGGCACCTTCGTTCTCGTTCATGCGGTCGCTGTGCAGGCCGTCGCGGCATCCGCCGGATTCGGGATCGTAAAGCGCCTGCTGCAGCTGGTTCTGCCCGAGGAACCAGGTGAATGCCCGACGCGCGTGTTCGGTCCACTGATGGTCGCCGGTCGCACGAAACGCGTTCATGCACGCCGATACGGTGGCGCACGCGTCGACGGGCTGTTGATCGAATACGGCCGCCTGCGTGCCACGCTCGAAGAATCCGTTCGTACCGACGGGGGCGAAGTAACCGTCTGCCGTCTGCTGAATCGTGACCAGCCACTCGAGCGAGCGCAGTCCGGTTGTCGTCATCGCCTCGTCGCTCATCCATCCGCCTGACGCGATGAGCGCCTGCGGGAGACGAGCGTTGCAATAGGTCACGCGCTCTTCGCACCACGGCCAATCCGGGCGGTCGCTTTGCCGAAAGAGTGCGAGAAGCCGGTTGGCGAGCGATCGTCCGGCCTCCTGGACGTTGCGGTCGCCATCGAACGCGCGAAGGTACTGCTCGATGCCGAGAAGCGTGAACGCCCATGCGCGCGGGCTGCTGAAGTGAGCGACCGCCGGCAATGCAGCATGAAAAAGCGCGCTGGCGAGACTGAGACGGCCGGGGTCATGCGAGCGACCGACGACGGTGCCGAGCGCCCAGAGCGCGCGGCCGTGGCTGTCTTCCGAGCCGAACTCCTCCTGCCATTCCCTGTCGTAGGCCATGAAATTGGTGAAGCGGCTGGACAGGGGTTGAAACGCGTGATGCACGAAGGCGAGATAACGCGATGCGAGCGTTCGCACCGTCCGCGGATCGCACGAGCCTTCGTCTTCGACGAGCGTCATCAGCAGCAAGGCACGCGCGTTGTCGTCGAGGCTGTACCCCTCCGCATAACGCGGGACACTGAACGCGGCGTGCTGCAGGATGCCGGTGTCGTCGGTCATGATCGTCAGATGATCGAGGTTGACCCGCGGCAGCTCCGCGGGCCGTGCGGCGAGTGTTTTCGCCCGAAAGGCCGTTCGCAGCCGCAGCGCGTGTTC
>DATFUW010000499.1:0-5262 GCA_035260605.1 Thermoanaerobaculia bacterium
CTTCTCGCCGAGCGCGGTGACGACGGCCTCCGGCGGCACGGTGACGATGATGTTCGCCGGCGCGTCGACCACCCGCACGCCGGCGTTCGCGGAAACCGGTCCGCTTCTCGAAGGATCGCAACCGGGCACGGCGCGGACGCGGTGGTAGTACGTTCCCGGCGCCCCGGCCACGAACGACGCGGCCGTCGAGCCGGCAACCTGCGAATCGAGGATCGTGGCGAAGGACGGCGAAGTCGAGCGCTCGACGAGATAGCCGCCGCCGAGATCGAGTCCGTCCGCGGCCGACCAGACGATCGCGTACGTCGCTCCCGCCGACACGCTGCTCGGTGCGAAGAGGATCTGCACGCCTTGCGGTGCGGTGCAGCCGGCCCGCGTGGTGAAGCTGACCGCTGGCGTCGAGAGCGGGCTGGCGCAGCCGGCGACCACGCGCCAGAAGTAGGTCGTCCCCGGATCGAGCGGCGGCAGGGAGATCGACGTCGTGCTCGCCGGAAGGCCGCTCTGGAACAGCGGCGGATCCGAAACCGTACCGAAGTAGACGTCGATCGGAGCGCTGATCTGCGACACCGACCAGCGCAGGGTCGTCGTCGTCGGCACGTCGGCAGCTCCCGCGCCCGGTGCGATCGCCGTCACCACCGGAACTGCGCCGCAGAGCGGGGCCGCGGACGCGGTGTACGCCCGGATTGGCGTGTTCGACGTCTTTGCCGGATCGCATGCGGCGTGCGCGACCACGAACCAGTAGACGAGACCGGGGATGTCGGGTACGGCGTGCGTCGTGGCGGTCAGTCCCGATTCGAACAGTGGCGGAGGGTTGGTGCTGCCGAGGTGCAGGTCGTACGTCCCGGCGCCGGCCGCGGGCTGCCAGGAAAGTGCAGCGATCGATCCGGCCGCGCCGTCGGCGGGGGCGATCAGATCGAACGCGCCGGCGGAACATCCCGCGGCGGTCGTGAACGACGAGACCGCGGAGGAGGCGGCCGACACCGCGGCACAGAACGGATCGCCCTTGGCGGTGACGTTCCAGAAGTACGTCGTGCCCGGCGCGAGATTGGCCGGCGCGAACGAGGTTTCCGTCAGATCGGATGCGATCACGCGGACCGGAGGCGTGACGATGTCCAGTCGGACATCGTAGCGGAAGGCTCCCGCCACCGGGCTCCACTCCAGCGTCGGCGACGCGGCACCGTCAGGCACGTTCGTGATCGAAGGCGCCGCCACCGGCACGCAAGCGAAGACCGCGCGCACGCGGTTGTTCTGCGAATCGGAAAGGTAGAGATCGCCGTTCGCTGCCACGGCCACTCCGGAAAGGTCGCCGTAGTCGAAGCTCAATTTCGCCTCGGTGGCCCGGCCGTTGTCGCCGCTGAAACCCCCCTCGTAATAGAAGTTGTCGGAACCGGCGACGGTGTGGATGATTCCCGCCGGATCGATGCGGCGGACGCGATGGCTGCTCCCATCGGCGACGAGAATGTCGCCGGTGGCGCGGTCGACGGTCAGGTGCAGCGGGCTTAGTCGCGCGGCGCTCGCCGGCCCCTCGTCGCCGAGCGGGTCGCCGGCGGAGCGATCCGGACTTCCGGCGATCGTGCTGATGATTCCGGCGCGGTCGACGCGACGGATCGCTCCATTGCCGTAATCGCTGATGAGCAGCGATCCGTCGTCGTCGACCGCGACGCCGAACGGCTGCTGCAAGTGCGCCGCGGTGGCCGGACCTCCATCGCCCGCGTAGCCGAGGTTTGCGCTTCCGGCGACCGTGGTGATGACCTTCGTCGCCGCGTCGACCTTCCGCACCCGCGCGTGCGGAGGAGTGGAGTACGGATCAGTGTCCGCGATGTAGAGGTTCCCGGCTGCATCGAAGGCGATGGCCACCGGAACGAAATTCGCCGCGGTCGCCGCCCCTCCGTCCCCCACGCCGTCCGCCGGCGATCCGCCGCCGGCATCGGTCGTGATCTTTCCCGCGGGGTCGATGCGCCAGATCCGCTGGTTGAGCTGGTCGGCGACGTAGAGGTTTCCTGCGCCGTCGAACGCGACATCGACCGGAAACCCGACCACTGCCTTCGTCGCGTCCGCTCCCTCCTGCTCCTGCGAGTAGAACGCGCCGACGGTCCCGGCAACGGTGGTCATCGTGCCGTCGGCGGCCGAGACTCGCCGGACAATGTTCCCGGCCGAGTCGGCGATGTAGAGATTGCCGCTGTGGTCGAGGGCCAGCCCCTGCGGAGAGTGAAGGATCGCGGCCTTCGCCGGCTTTCCGTCTCCCACGTAGTTGCCGCTCCCGGCGAACTGTACGGGATCCGTGGCGCCCGGCGCGAGCGTGAAGACGCCGCCGTCATCGAAGTAAATCGTGCCGTCGGCGGCGGTGGCCAGGCCGTAGAGGAGACCGGCGTAGGGAACGATGGTGGTGATGACTCCGGTCGCCTTGTCGATCCGCCGGACTCGCGGGAATGAGGCCAGCAGGAGGCTGCCGTCCTTGGCGATCGAGAGCGCCGTGACGGTGCTCAGATCGGCCTGGGTGGCCGGGATGCCGTCGTCGAACGTTCCGGTCGCGCCGCCGCCGGCATACGTGGTGATGACGCCGTTCGCATCGATGCGGCGCACGCGATTGTTGCCCGAATCGGCGACGAAGAGGTTTCCCTCGGCGTCCACGACGATGCCATATGGCGTGTCGAGCTGCGCGTCCTTCGCCGGACCGCCATCGCCCGCGAACCCGCCGCGGCTCCCGTCGGTGCTGCCGGCGACCGTGTCGATCACGCCGGCGGCGAGATTCACGCGACGCACGCGGTTCGCGTCGAAGTTCTGCTCGGTGATGTAGAGCGATCCTCCGAAAACGGCAACGCCCCACGGGCGTCCGACGATCGCCGCGGTCGCCGGACCTCCGTCGCCGATGCCGTCCGCCGGCGTCCCGCCGCCGGCAAGCGTCTCGATGATTCCACTGTTCGCGTCGACGCGCCGGACGCGGTTGTTCCCCGTGTCGGCGATGTAGAGATTGTCATTCGCGTCGAGGATGATCCCCGCCGGCTGCCGGAGGGTCGCCGCGGTCGCCGGCCCGCCGTCTCCGCTGAATCCCGAGGCTCCGTTCCCAGCCACGACCTTCACCGTCCGCGTCGTCGCATCGATCTTCAGGACCTGGCCGGCGTAGTAGAGCGCCAGATAGACATCCCCTCGATGATCGAAGGCAATCCCCTGCGGCCCGAGCGTGGGGATGTCTGAGACGAGCTGGCCATCGACGCTTCCGCCGCCGGCGATGGTGAGAATCGACTGTGCCGGAACGCGAAGCGAAACGGCCGAGAGGAGCAGGGCGAGGCCGAGGCGGCGCAGGACAACCATATTGTTCAGAGCGAGCCCGCATTCTACACTGCGGCAACATGCGTTTTCCGTTTCTCGCGCTTTTGCTGACCGCCTGCGCGACCACCCCGTCCCGCACGGCGTTCCCTCCGCAGATCCTCGAACAGATCGACACCACGATCGAGCAGGCCATCGCCGCGCACAAACTCCCCGGCGGCGTCTATCACCTGGAGCACGACGGCGCGATCTACGAAAAGGCCTACGGGCACCGGTCCCTCGTCCCCGACGTCGAGCCAATGACGGTCGACACGATCTTCGATGCGGCGTCGATCACCAAGGTCGTGGCCACCACGCCGTCGATCTGGCTCCTGATCCAGCGCGGAAAGATCGGTCTCGACGATCCGGCTCAGAAGTTCATCCCCGAGTTTCCGCATCCCTACATCACCATCCGCCATCTGCTGACCCACACATCCGGGCTTCGTCCGGATCTGAGCCTCGACTCACCGTGGAGCGGCTACGAGGCGGCGATGCATCGGATCATGCAGGAGACACCGGTCAACGAGCCCGGCTATGTCTTCCGCTACAGCGACATCAACTTCGAGATCCTGGGCGAGATCGTGCGGCGCGTTTCCGGCGAGCCGCTCGACGTCTTTGCGAAGAAGGAGATCTTCGATCCGCTGGAGATGACCGACACGGGATTTCTGCCGAAGTTCTCGAAACGGATCGCGCCGACGCAGATGACCGACGGCGTGATGCTTCGCGGGGTGGTGCACGACCCGACCGCGCGACGGATGGGGGGCGTGGCCGGACACGCAGGGCTCTTCATCACGGTTCACGATCTGGCGAAGTACTGCCGCATGCTGCTGCGCGGCGGCTCTCCCATCTTCCGGCCGGAGATCGTCAAGATGATGACCACCGTGCAGTCGCCGCCGAACGTGGCCGACAAACGGACCGGCGGATTCGATCTGGACACCGGCTTCAGCCGGCCGCGCGGCGATCTCTTCCCCATCGGCTCGTACGGGCACACGGGATTCACTGGCGGGATGTTCTGGATCGATCCGGCCTCGAGCACGTTCTACATCTTGCTGTCGAACCGCGTGCACCCCGACGGGAAAGGGAACGTGCTGCAACTCCAGCACGACCTCGGCACGCTCTCGGCGCGCGCGGTCGGCTACACGAAACCGGCCCCCAAGCGCGTCGGATGGATCCTCGACGGCGCCGACGCCATGAACGGGATCGACGTGCTGGTGGCCGAGCGCTACAAGCCTTTGCGCGGGCTGCGCATCGGGCTGATCACCAATCGGAGCGCCATCGATCGCTCGGGAAATCCGACGATCGACCTGCTGCGCAGTGCGCCGGGCGTGAAGCTGGTTGCGCTCTTCAGCCCCGAGCACGGGATCCGCGGCGCCGCCGACGAAACGGTCGCGGACACGGTCGATCCGGTCAGCGGACTTCCGGTCTACAGCCTCTATGGAGCGTCGCGCCGCCCGAAGCCGGAGCAGCTCGCGGGGCTCGATGCGCTGGTCTTCGACATCCAGGACATCGGCGCGCGCTTCTACACCTACATCTCCACGATGGGCCTGGCGATGGAGGCCGCCGGCAACATGCACGAGAAGTTCATCGTCCTCGACCGCGTGAATCCGATCGGCGGCGCCGAGGTCGAAGGGCCGATCCTGAAGGGTCCCACCGATTTCGTCGGCTGGCACCCCATCGTCATTCGTCATGGCATGACCGTCGGCGAGCTGGCGCGGATGTTCCAGGCCGAGCGGCCGATCGACGTCGACCTGACCGTGATCCCGTTGCGCGGATGGTCACGCGCGATGTGGCAGGATGAGGCCGGACTGCCGTGGATCGACACCTCGCCGGCCATGCGCAGTCTGGAAGCGGCGGGACTCTATCCCGGCATCGGCATCCTGGAGAGCGCCATCTCGGTGGGACGCGGAACGCCGACGCCGTTCGAAGTCATCGGCGCTCCGTACATCGACCCCGGCGCCC
>DATFUW010000500.1:0-2383 GCA_035260605.1 Thermoanaerobaculia bacterium
CGGCTGGATCTTCATCCGCAGACGTCCGCTGCGCATCGGGCAGTGGGAGTTCGATCTTCCGACTCCGCAGCTCTTCGCCGGGCAGGTTCTGATCTCAGCGGTCGACTGGACGATCGCCGCGGCGGTGCTCTACCTGCTGCTGCCCGAAGGCCTGCCGATCGGATTCACGCGTTTCCTGGCGATCTTCCTTCTGGCGCAGATCGCCGGGGTGGTGTCGAACGTGCCCGGCGGGCTGGGCATCTTCGAAGCGATCGTCGTGCTTTTTCTGGCGCCGTTCTATCCGGCCGCGGCGATCGTCGGCTCGCTCGTCGTCTTCCGCGCCATCTACTACCTGCTGCCGCTGTTCCTGGCGACCATGCTCCTGGCCTCGCATGAGGTCGTGGAGCGGCGCGAAGGAATGGCCCGCGCGTGGAGGATCTTCGGGCGGTGGGCGCCGGGAATCGCGCCAAACCTGCTGGCATTCACGACCTTCGTCGGCGGCGCGGTTCTGCTCTTCTCGGGTGCTACGCCAGCGCTGCCGGGGCGTCTGTACTGGCTGCGGCGACTGCTGCCGCTGCCAGTCATCGAGATCTCGCATTTCTTCGGGAGCATCGCCGGCGCGCTGCTGCTGCTGCTCGCGCGCGGGCTGCAGCGGAGACTCGATGCCGCCTACCAGATCACCGTCATCGTCCTCACCGCCGGGATTTTCTTTCAGCTCTTCAAGGGCGCGGACTTCGAAGAGGCGCTGATCCTGCTGATCATGCTCGTCGCGCTGCTCTCGTCGCGGCGGCACTTCTACCGGAAATCGTCGCTTGCCGGCGAGAGCTTCGGACCGGGCTGGATCGTGGCCATCCTGCTCGTCCTGATCTCCTCCGCATGGCTCGGATTCTTCAGCTACAAACACCTGGAGTATTCGAACGATCTCTTCTGGCGCTTCGGATTTCGCGGCGACGCCCCGCGGTTCCTGCGCGCCTCGGTCGGTGTCCTGGCCGTCCTTCTCATCGTCGCCGTCCGCCACCTGATCAAACCCGCCGTCGCCGAACCCGACCTCCCCTCGCCGGATGAAATCCGGAAAGCCGAGGACATCGTCCGCGTGGACCGCCACAGCGAATCGAACCTCGCGCTCCTCGGCGACAAGCCCCTGCTGTTCAGCGATTCGGGCCGGGCGTTCATCATGTACGGCGTGGAGAAGCGGAGCTGGATCGCCATGGGAGATCCGGTCGGTCCCGACGGGGAGAAGTCGGAGCTGATCTGGAGGTTTCGCGAGCTCTGCGACCTGCACGCCGGATGGCCGGTCTTCTACCAGATCACCCGCCAGTACCTGCACCTCTACCTCGACCTCGGCCTGACGATGCAGAAGATCGGCGAACAGGCGCGCGTCGACCTTCGGGAGTTCAATCTCGAAGGCGGCACCCGGAAATGGATCCGGAAGATGCAGCGCCGGCTCGAGTCTGAGGAGTGCACGTTCGAGATCCTCTCCGATTGCGCGCCGGTGCTCGCCGAATTGCGCGAGATCTCCGACGGCTGGCTGTCGCAGAAGCGGACGCGCGAGAAGGGCTTCTCCCTCGGTTCTTTTTCGGAAGCGTACGTGCGCCATTTCCCCCTGGCGGTCGTGCGCCGCGGCGCGCGGATCGCTGCCTTCGCCAACCTCTGGAGCAGCGGCGAGCGGGAGGAGCTGTCGATCGACCTGATGCGCCACCGCGACGACGCCCCCGCCGGCGTCATGGACTTCATCTTCGTGCAGCTCATGCTGTGGGGCCAGCAGCAGGGCTACCACTGGTTCAACCTCGGCATGGCCCCGCTCGCGGGACTCGAACACCGCGCACTGGGAACCATCTGGAACCGCGTGGGCGCGCTGGCCTTCCGTCTCGGCGAGAACTTCTACAACTTCCAGGGCCTGCGGCAGTACAAGGAGAAATTCGATCCCGTGTGGGAACCGATGTACCTCGCGTCGCCCGGCGGTCTCGTCCTGCCGAGGATTCTCACGAACCTGGCAACGCTGATTTCGGGAGGGTTGCGCGGGGTGGTGGCGAAGTGAGGGGCGAGGGCGCGGAACGCGGAATGCTGAGCGGGAAATTTCTGGGACCGATGTGGGGCGCATTTGCGATGCTCATCCTCGCGCCACCGCTGATCGCCGCTTCCTCCCTCCCGGTCGTGGAGGTCGCAGCGACGGGCGGCCAATCCGACACGCTCGCGGTCATGGTGTCGGGCGACGGCGGCTGGGCGCCGATCGACCGGAGCATCGCGAGCGTGCTTGCGCAGAACGGAATCCCGGTCGCCGGGCTCAACGCACTGCAGTATTTCTGGAAGCGGCGCACGCCGGACGAGGCGGCGCGCGACCTGCAGCAGATCGTGGAGACGCATCTGGCGGCATGGGGCAAGCGGCGGATTGTGTTCATCGGGT
>DATFUW010000501.1:0-6444 GCA_035260605.1 Thermoanaerobaculia bacterium
GGAGGAAGATTTCCGGCAGAGGAGGATCCGTGATCTTGTCGTTTCGAACGTCGCCGACCACGCCAACCACCGTCCGCCACGCCTCGAGCGATGGTTCGTTCCCGAGCCGCAGTTGAGCGCCGAGGGGCGATCTCCCGGGCCAATAGCGGCGCGCCATACTCTGATTGACGACGGCCACCAACGGCGCATTGGCCTGGTCGCCGGCGGTGAAATCCCGCCCTTCGATCAGCGGAATTCTCAGCACGCGAAAGTATCCTGTCAGGGCGGTGAGGTCGAGAGCCCATACAGGCGACTGCGGGGAAGACGTCCGGCCCTTGATGATGATGGTCCGATTCGGGTCGAAACGGCTCCCCGCCGCGGGCACTCGGCTCACCGCCGATGCCGAGTCGGTGAGGGAATCGGAGCGGATGCGGTCCGCGACGCGCTGAAAGAAGGACGCGATCTCCGTCGGCGAGTATCGATCGGCTGGGAGGGTTACGCTCGCGGTCAGCACTCCGTGTGCGTCGAAGCCCTCGTCGGCGATCGCCTGCAGGTTCAGCAATGTGCGGCTCACCAGCGCCGCGACCACAACAAGGACGGTGGCCAGAGCGACCTGGCCGGTCACGAGAATTGCCTGCGCGCGTCGAACGCGCCGCCCTCCGATCGTCCTAGCCGACGCCTCCTGCAGACCGTTGCTCGTCTTCATGCGTTGAGCCTGAAGGACGGCCAACACGCTCACGAGGATCGCGGCGGAAACGGCTCCAGCCCCCGTACAGGCCGCGGCCGACGCACGGAAACGCATGACTGCCAGGATGATCGGGGGCATCGAAAACGTGGCGCGCATCCAGCCGAGGAGCTGTTGCGCGACGAGCGCACCCAGGCCAGCACCGGCGGTCGTGAGGAGAAGCGCCTCGACGACGATCTGCCTGGCAATCCGAAAGCGGCCGGCTCCGAGCGCGGCCCGCATGGCCATCTCTCGATGCCTGGCAAATCCGCGCGCCAGCAGCAGGCCGCCGACGTTCGCGCAGGCGATCAGGAAGAGGAGGAGTGCCGCGGCGGCAAGCAACCCATACGCGAGTGCAGCGTTGGGCCCCAGAAACTCCTCCTTCAGCGGCCGCGTGTTGATCGTCCAGCCGCGGTCCGCGTCGGGGTATTCGGACACAAGTTGTTTCCCTACCGAAGCCATTTCGGCGCGGGCTTGCCCGGTGGTGACACCCGGCCGGAGACGGCCCATGACGAACAGCGTCCGAGCGCGACTCGTCGCCAGATCGGCCTCGTCGAGGGGCAGCAGGAGGTCGGCACCAAATACATTCGGGAGCATCACCCCGATGATGGTTGCCGTTTGACCGTTGACCAGAATCCGCCTTCCCAGGACCGCCGGCGAGGCGGCGAAGTTCTCACGCCACAAATCGGCGCCGAGGATTGCCGTCGCGACAGATCCGGACCGCTCGTCGTCTCGAATAAACGGCCGGCCGAGCGCCATTCGGATTCCGAGCATCGGAAAAAACGTCGCGGTCACTTGCTGTGTGGGCACGCGAACCGGCTGACCGACGGCGCCAAGATTCGCTGCCGAGGTCTGCGCGGCGGCGAGAAGATCGAGAGATCGCGTTCGCGACTTCCATTCGATGTAGTCCCGCCCTGAAACGAGCACCTTCGAGTTTGTCCCGGCGACCTGGGCCGACCAGAGGCTGACTCGTCTGGACAAGTCGACGGGAGGTGCCCCGGCAAACAGCAGGCTGTGCAAACAGACGTACACCGCGGTTGCCGGGCCGATGCCGAGGCTCAGCGTGAGAATCGCCACGGCCGAAAAGAACGGGTGTGACGACATCTGCCGGACCGCGCAACGGAAATCCTGACCCAATCCATGCCATAGCGGGATGCGCCGGGCGATGTCCATACGAGCCTGCCGGGCAACCGGGGTGCCACGAACCCGGGAATCGCAAACCACTGAAGGCAGGAGAGTAACGCGAAGGCGGCTCTCGTGATCGGCCGGCACGGTGTCCGTTCATGGGACGACCGTGTGCGTACGGGGACAGATGTCCTCATCCGCACAGCATTCGTTCCGTACGCCGGTGGAGAGCTCCACAAGATGTTCTCCAGGCATCACGAGCGAGTGATCGGCAATGACAATGTCGTCACATTCGGCAGGGTCAAGCTCCAGATCGAACGGCAGACGTTCCCCTTCAGCATGGCCAAGTGCCGTGTGCTCGTCCGCGAGCACCTGTCCCACAGCCCCTGCCAGCGACCGAAAAAGAAATCAGGCAGTAGAACGGAGCGGCAACGCTGATCCACATCACGAACCGACCGGACACTGCACTTGCTTCAATACCCGGACAAGTTGACGTGCTCGAACACTCCGCGCGATCTCCTCCCGCTCGCGATCGTGGACAAATTCCCGGCGACATTCGAATTTCCATTTGCTACGATGCCGCCGGGAGGAAAAATCAGCCCTATGAGGTCCATGAAACCGGTGGTTGTCGCTTTGTTCGTGCTCTCGCTCGCGTCGTGGTCGGTGGCCGCTCCGCAGGACGCCGAAGGCTGCAAAGACTCGCCGGTCATCACCCGGTTCCCGGGCAGCGTCATCACCGACTGCGAGGAAAAAGCAGACAAAGCATTCGATTTTCAGATGGGCCCCCGCAAGCCGGATAAGACGATCGAAGGGCAGTATCAGAGGCTCACGTACGACTATCCCGACTCCGCATCGAAAGCGCAGGTCGTTCGAAACATCAAGACGGCGCTCCAGAACGCCGGGTTCACGTTCGACTATGACTCCGGCGAATACGGCGACATGACCGCTCACGCCGGCAACCTCTGGATCTGGGAATCGATCAGCAGCGGGCATTCGTACGAGCAGGTCATCGTCAAGCAAACAGCCCTGACACAGGAGGTGACGGCCAACGCTGCCGCGATGCTGAGCGGGATCGCCGCCACCGGCCATGCGACGGTCTACGGCGTGCGATTCGACACCGGAAGCGCCGCGATCAAACCGGAGTCCGCGGCGACCCTGGCGGAGATCGCAAAGCTGCTCAACAAGGACTCGAATCTGAAGCTGTACGTCGTCGGGCACACCGACAACGCCGGCGCGCTCGCGGCGAACATGGAGCTTTCGCGGAAGCGTGCCGCGGCGATCGTGCAGGCGCTGACCACGAAGTACGGCATCGCAGCCTCGCGCCTCGCGCCATTTGGCGCCGGGCCTTACGCTCCGGTCGCATCGAACGACAGTGAAGCGGGAAGAGCTTTGAATCGACGCGTCGAACTGGTCAAACAGTGACCGCGTTCGCGGGGGAGTTGATCGGCGAGACCGTCACGCCGCCGAGATCGGCGGCCATTGGAAAAGCGACCAACGAGAGTGCGATCAGCGCGGAGCCGATCTGAGCCTTCATACGATTTCCTCTCGAAGAAGAAGGACGGACACGTCGGCTACTCGCGCCTGATGGAGCTGCGGACCGAGGTCGAGCTGGCGTTAGGCGCGAAGGTCGACCGGCGCGGCTATCACGACTTCATCCTGGCCCAGGGTCTCGTCCCTCCCCGCCTGCTGCGGGACGCGGTGATGCACGAGTACGTCAACCGGACGATGCGATGAACGAGTCGCGCGGTTCGGGATGCCGATGGGACGGTCTCCCCAGACGGCGAGGAACCCGAAGAGCACGCCATTCAGCATGGCCGCGAAGAGAAGTGCTGCGACGGCGAGGCTCGCCGCCTTCTGCCATAGCCGCGCCGCGCTCCGCCGGCCGTCGCCGCGCACCAGCCGCAGCGGGTGTGCGCGGTCGGCGACGAGTCCGTACTGCCCCGCGGAATAGCGCCCGATCGCGGTGACCTCGTCGCCGGGAAGGACCACGTCCTCCAGCACGGCCATACTGTCGGAGAGCTCGCCTCCGGCGCGGCGACGCCAATCGGCGCGGACGGCTCCGTCCACGACCGGCAGGCTCGAAATCTCCCGGGCCACCGCCCGGGCGGTGAGGTCGTGCCTTTCGACGAACTTCGTGCCGGCGACGTACTGCCGTGCGTGCTCCAGCGCCCGCGCGGGCTGCCGGCCGTCGAAGCCCTCGAGCTGCGGAAATCCGAGGAGCCGGACGGGACCGCGACCGCCGTCGATGACCGCGGACCGCAGGGCGCAGCCCGCGTAGTGTTGAAAGGAGCCGCGGCGGATCTCATACGCGTAGAGAACGGCGGGGCGATCGCTGAACGGCGCGCGCAACTCCGTCCCGCTCGTGCGAATGCGCCCCGTGACGGCGAGGACTTCGCCGTCGCGCGGCCGCTCACCGGGAATGCCCCGCTCCGTCGCCCGCCTCAGACGCAGGGCCGTCGCCGCCAGCCGGAACGCATCGCGAAGATTCCCGGCGGCAGTGGCCATCATCATGCCGGCGATCGCCGGCACCGCCAGGTCGAGCGGAGGCACGAAACGACCATGCAGAACGATCCAGTACGCACCGACGCAGACCGGCGTCATGACCAGCCAGAAGACGAAGCTTCTTCCCATTTGTGTGCCGCCTTTGTAGCAGAAAACGACCAAAGGGGCCTTTACCGTCGCAGCCGGTTGGAGCGCGCCGCAAACTCGCGCATCGTCTCCCCGAACCGCGCCGTCGCCACCAGCGCTTCGGCCCGGCACCGCGCATCCGATTCGAATGTCTTTTGTTCGATTTCGGTGACATATGCCGCGGCGAACCGGCGCATATCCTCGATGTGTTCCTGTTCGTGGCTGAGCTCATGGAGATTCGCCAGCAAGATGATCGGCCGGAAGGTCACGGCGGCCTCGATCGCCCTGCCATCGCCGCGAGCGACGCAGCTCGCCTCGAGGCGATAGGAGACGAATCGCGTGCAGGCGTCGGCGGCACCGTCGGGACGGCAGAGGTCGCGGATCGTTTCCAGCCGCACGAGCTTCACCGACGGCGTCTGCACGATGACGGCGGAGAGCAAAGAGAAGAGAATGACTCGCATCGCCGCGAATCTGGGCAGCCGGAGATCGAAAATCGATGCGCCCGAGGTCATTCGTCGATGAATTGGAGATGACCGGCTAAATGGAAGATCCTCAGTCTTTTGCCGGTGAGGGTCACCCGCTGCAGGCGGAGGCGCGCGTGGCCCATTTCGGCGTTTTCGAGCTCGATCTGGGCGCCGCGGAGCTCCGGCGCGCCGGCGCCCGCGTCCGGCTTCAGGACCAGCCGTTCCGGCTCCTGGCGCTGCTGCTGGAGCGTCCGGGCGAGCTGGTCACGCGGGAGGAGCTGCGCCACCGGCTCTGGCCGTCGGAATTCGTCGATTTCGACCACAGCCTCAATGCCGCCGTCCGGAAGCTCCGGGAGGCGTTGGGCGATTCGGCGGAGAGTCCGCGCTTCGTCGAGACTCTTGCGCGCCGCGGCTATCGCTTCATCGCGCCGGTGACGTGGACGTCGAAGGGTGCCGCGCCGCCGTCACGCCGCGTCGGGAGAACGATCGCCGCCATCGCCGGAGCGGTCGTGGTGCTCGCCGGCGCGATCGCGTTTCTCGTGCGCCGTCCGCCCGAGCCGCCGCGCACGGATCGCATCGACGCCGTCGCGGTGCTGCCGTTCACGAACGACGATCCCGCGAGTCAACACATCAGCGACGGCGTGACCGAGATGCTGATCGACTCCCTCTCACGGCTTCCGAACCTCCGGGTGATGGCCCGCACCACCACGTTCGCCTACAAGGGCAGGACCGCCGATCCGCGCGACGCGGGCCGCGCGCTGCGGGTCGGCGCGGTGGTCGTGGGGCACCTCCGGCGGGACGGAAACCGCGTGGCGATGTACGTCGAACTGATCCGGACGAGCGATGGGACGCAGATGTGGGGAAGCCGGTTCGACACCACCGTCGCCGATCTCTGGTCGGCACAGACGCGCATCTACGACGAAATCGCCGGGCAGTTGCGGAGCGGTATCCGGGCGGAGCGGCAGCGCTTCAGCACCGACGCCCGGGCGAACGAGCTGTACATGAAGGGCATGTACGCGTGGAACAAGCGCGGGACGGAGGACTTGAAGCACGCGGAGGAGTATTTCGGCCAGGCGATCGCGCGCGATCCGAACTTCGCCGCGGCGTATGCCGGTCTGGCGCAGACGTACGGAGTGCTCGTCGGATACGGCCGTCTTTCCACCGCCGAGGGAGCGCCGAAGGTCCTGGCCGCGGCGCAGAAGGCGCTGCAGCTCGAGCCGGACAACGCCGCGGCGCTGGCGGCGCTGGCGACGACGAAGTACCGCAACGTCTGGGATTTTCAGGGCGCGGAGAGCGACTACCGGCACGCCCTCGCCGTCAATCCAAACGACGCCACCGCCCACGAGTGGTACGCCGATTTCCTGCGCACCATGGGACGCTGGAGCGATGCCCGTGGCCAGATCGGGCTGGCCTACAAGCTCGACCCGCTCTCGCCGGCGATCAATTCCATGATGTGCTACAGCTTCTATTACGAGCGCCGCTACCGCGAGGCCATCGCATTCTCGGATCGCGCCGCGCGTCTCG
>DATFUW010000502.1:0-6949 GCA_035260605.1 Thermoanaerobaculia bacterium
CGAACGAGGAGCGCGACGCCTTTTTCCAGCGCACCACCGCGGCGGCCTGCCCGAACCTCGATGAGTTCGGATCCTGCATGGTCTACGAAAGCCGGCCGCTGGTCTGCCGCACCTTCGGCTTGCCGGTGCGGGAGGGCGCACGCTACATCGGGGACATCTGCGAACTGAACTTCACAAACGCCGATGATGCCGAACGCCAGGCGGCGGCGTGGGACCTCGAATGGGAGGACGAGATCGATCCGCAAGAGGAGTACACGATCCCGGAAGCGATCGTGCTCATCGCGCGGCTGCGCGGCTGGTTGTGACTCTTTTCACAGTTTCATGCCGGAGTTCGTGAGTATCATGGGCACCCGAACGCACGAGGCCTGATTGTTCTGTCCGTCCTGCGGAGCAAAGAACGACCGCGGCGAAGCGAAATGCTTCGTCTGTGACAAGACCCTGCCGGCAATGAACGGCGGCGGTGGCGATGCCACTCCGTCGCGCCGCGGCGGGGCGCCGCGCCTGGCGGCTGCCGCGGGCGGCGGCCCGGTGATGGCCCGGCTGGGCGACCGGCTGATCGCCGTGGCCCTCGATACGATGTTCCTGGCCGCCATCCTGCTGGTCACGGCGGCGGCGATCCTCTGGAAATGGCCGAAAGCCGCGGAGGGATTCTCGCGCCTGACGGTCCTGGCCATGGCCACCGGGGCGGCCGTCCTGCTGCTCTTCCTCTATCACTGGCTGCTCGAAGGGGCGTTCGGCGCGACGATGGGAAAGGCGATCATCGGCGTGCGCGTGACGCGGCACGAGGACGGTCACGTCCCCGGGTTCGGGCTCTCCGCCATCCGCAATGCACTGCGCGTCGTCGACGCCCTCCCGTTCTACCTGCTCGGGTTCTTCGTCGCGGTCTTCTCGCGCGCGCGGAAGCGCATCGGCGACTACGCCGCCAGAACCGTGGTGCTCGAACATCCGGTCTCGCTCGGCGAACGGATCACCGTGGTCGTGCTGTGGCTCATCGGAATCGGCGCCGCGCTGTGGGGCGCGTGGATGCTCGCGCCCGGCTGGTTTCACCTTCCGCTCAAATGAGCGTCAGGCCTTCGCGGCGATGTTCGTGACGTTCGCGCCCTTGCGATCGCCCATCACGCAATTGCCCTGGAAGATGGCGCCCTCTTCGATGACCAGCGCCGGCGTGTCGACGTCGCTGTAGACCTTCCCGTTTCGGTGGATCTCCACGCGCTGCTCGGCCACGATCTTGCCGATCACCGTTCCGCTGATGGCCACGCGGCCGACGTGGATGTCGCCCTCGATGGTCGCGCTCTCGCCGACGATGAGCTCATTCTTCGACACGATCTTGCCGTTGAACCGGCCGTCGATGCGCATCGTGTCTTCGAACTCCAGTTCTCCTTTGAAAGATGCCCCGCTGTCGAGGAATCCGTTCAGCTCTCCACTGCTCTTCCCTTTCATCGTTTTCTCCCGGTCAATACATCAAAGATTCGCATCAGATCGTCCTCGCTGGCGAAGCGGATGGCAATCACTCCGCCGCGCCGGCGCCGGTCGATCTCCACTTTCGTGCGCAGGCTGCGTGTCAACTTTTCCTCCGCGTCCCGCGTGAAGACGTCCTTCGGCTTCGCGCGCGGAACGGCCTTCGGCGGCGTGGAGGCCAGCATCTCGGTCTGCCGGACGCTGAGGTCTCGCGCCACGACCCTGCCGGCCAGCAGTTCCTGTTTCTTCGCCGACTCTACCGCAAGGAGGGCTCGGGCGTGACCCATGGAAAGCTGCCCGGCGGCCAGCAGCTTCTTCACCGGATCGGGGAGCTTGAGCAGGCGCAGGAAATTCGCCACCGTGGAGCGCTCCTTCCCCACGCGCCGGGAGATCTCCTCCTGCGTCAGGCCGAAGTCCTGATGCAGCTGGTGGTAGGCGTTCGCCTCCTCGATCGGATTGAGGTCCTGGCGCTGGATGTTCTCGATGAGCGCGATCTGCAGCGCATCCCCTTCGTTCAGTATATCCTTAATGACTGCCGGGACATGCTGCAGCCCGGCCTTCTGCGCGGCGCGAAAACGGCGCTCCCCGGCGATCAGGCGATAGCGGTCGCCATTGCGGGTCACGACGATCGGCTGAACGATCCCGTGCTCGCGGACGCTGCGCACCAGCTCATCGAGGGCCCGGTCGTCAAACGACTTGCGCGGCTGATAGGGATTCGGCTCGATGCGGTCGATCGGGATCTGCGCCAGGCCTGGCGCCGCCGTCGTCTTCTGAGGGATGAGGGCGCTCAGACCGCGCCCCAGTGCTTTCTTCTGGTTCATCGAATGCCGCCTTCGGCGCGCCGGATGAATTCCTTGGCCAAGGTGACGTAGGCCTCGCTCCCGCGCGAGCGAATGTCGTACAGGATAATCGGTTTGCCGAAGGAGGGAGCCTCTCCGAGCCGGACATTGCGCGGGATCACGGTGTCGTAGACCTTGTCGCCGAAGTGGTTGCGCACCTCCTCGGCTACCTGGCGGCAGAGGTTCATCCGCTCGTCGTACATCGTCAGCACGATCCCTTCGATTTCCAGGTTCGGATTCAGCGATTCGCGGACGCGTTCCACGGTGTTGAGGAGCTGCGAGATCCCTTCGAGGGCGAAGTACTCGCACTGCATGGGAACGAGCACGGCGTCGGCGGCGGTGAGGCCGTTGACCGTCAGCAGTCCAAGCGAGGGGGGCGAATCGATGAGGATGATGTCGTACTCGCCGGCGAGCGGTTCGAGCGCGCGGCGGAGTCGGAACTCGCGTTCCTCGGCATCACTCAATTCGACTTCGGCGCCGACGAGGTCGACCGAGGAGAGCGCCGCATGAAAGCCGGGGACGTCTGTCGGGCGGATGACCTCGCGGATGGGGCGGCCGTCGAGGAGCACGGCGTACATCGAGGCCTCCTCCTGCTTCGGAAAGCCGAGCCCGGAGGTGGCATTGGCCTGCGGGTCGAGATCCACCAGGAGCACTTTGCGTTCGCAGGCACTCAGCGAGGCCCCGAGATTGATGGCCGTCGTCGTCTTTCCGACGCCCCCCTTCTGATTCGCCAGCGCGAGAATTCGAGTCATCGCTGTTCCACGTGGAACGTCACCAGCCAGCCTCGGGTGAGCTTCTCCGCCGAGATCCTTCGAAGGTGGTCGATTCCCGGCGCCTCCGCACTCCCCTGAAAGAGCGCAACCCGTCCCCCACCCTGCAGATACGGCTCGATGAGCGGCAGCCACTCCTCCGGCCGCCCCACGGCACGCGAAGTGACCAGCGTGAAGCGCAGATCGGGAGGGAATCGGCGTATCGCATCCTCCAGGCGTTCCCCATGAAGCACGGCCTGCAGTCTACATGTCCGCACGATGTGCTTCAGAAACGCCCACTTCTTCTGATCCGCCTCCACCATGTGCAGATGCGCCGCCGGCGAAACGATGGCCATCGGAATCGCCGGCAGCCCGCCCCCCGAGCCGAAGTCGAGCACTTCCCCCTCCGGCTTCAGAATCTCCGCCGCCTGCAACGCCTCCGCGATGTGCTCGTCGAGATGCTCCCGCGCCTCGGGCCCGATCAGGTTGATCTTCTCGTTCCATCGCAGAAGCTCCCGCTTGTAGATCTCGAGCTTCTCCCTCACGCGGGAAACCCTCGCCGCAGATGCATCCGCACAATCGAGATCGCCGCCGGCGTCACGCCCGGGATCCGGCTCGCCTGCCCCAGCGAGGCCGGACGAACGAAGCTCAGCTTCTCGGTCATCTCACGCGACAGCCCCGGAAGGCCGAACGAGAACTCGCGCGGGATCCGGAGTTCCTCGTCCGCCGTGAGCCGCGCCACTTCGCGCTCCTGCCGCTCGATGTATCCCGCGTAGCGGATCCGGCTGAGGACGCCTTCGCGCTCCTCTTCGTTCAGCTCGCCGAATGCGGCCGCCAGCGCCGGAAAACGCTCGGCCGCGACGGCACAGAAGTGCTCGACATCCACCTCGCGCCGCTGCATCAGCCGCGCGGCGCTGGTCTTCTCCGAGATGGCCATCCCCGCGGCCCCGAGCCAGGCCAGAGTCGCGCGGTCCGGCGTCAGTTCCGCGCCGCTCGCCAGCTCGCGGGCCCGCTCCATCCGCGCAACCCGCCGCTCGATCCGCCGCCGCCGCTCGTCATCGAGCACGCCGATGGCCGCAGCAACCGGCGCCAGCCGCTCGTAAACCGAGTCGCATCCCAGCAGCAGCCGGTGCTCCGCCCGTGAGGTGAACATCCGGTACGGCTCCTCGGTGCCGAGGGTCACGAGATCGTCGATCATCACGCCGGCGTACGCCTGATCGCGCCGCAGGACGACCGGCGCGCCGCCCCGCACGAACTGCAAGGCATTCATCCCGGCGAGCAGCCCCTGCGCTGCCGCTTCCTCGTATCCCGAGGTTCCGTTGATCTGACCGGCGAGGAAGAGCCAGTCGGCCCCACGCACCTGCAGCGTCGGCTCGAGCTGCTCGGGATTCACGAAGTCGTATTCGACCGCGTAGCCGTAGCGGGCGATCACGGCGAGCTCGAATCCCGGAAGCGAGTGCACGATCCCTTCCTGCACGTCGGGCGGGAGCGAGGTCGAGACTCCGTTGAGGTAGACCCAGGGGTGCTCGAGCCCTTCCGGCTCGACGAACACCTGGTGGCGCTGCTTATCCGCGAAGCGCACGACCTTGTCCTCGATGGATGGGCAGTAGCGGGGGCCGGTCGCGCGGATCTGTCCCGAGTACATCGGCGCGCGGTGGAGGTTGGCGCGGATCAGATCGTGGGCCTCCGGTCCGGTATACGTCAGATGACAAAGGACCTGCGGCAGCGGGATGCGATCCGTGAGGATGGAAAACGGGCGCGGGACGGGATCGCCGGGGGCCTCCTCGATCCGCGAGAAATCGACCGAATCCTTGGCCACGCGCGGGGGCGTCCCGGTCTTGAGGCGGCCGAGCCGGAGGCCGAGCGTGTGAAGCGAGTCGGAAAGCGTCTGGGCGGAGGGCTCGCCGAAACGACCACCGACGGTCTTCGTCTCCCCGGAATGCATGAGCGCGCGCAGGAACGTGCCGGTGGTGACGACGACGGCGCGGGAGTGGATCTCGCTGCCGTCGGCGAGGACCACCGTGCCGGCGTCGCGCAGGCGAGACACCGATGCCTCGATGATCGAGAGATCCGGCTCAGCGGCGAGGATCTCGCGGACCGCACGGCTGTAGGAATCGCGGTCGCACTGCGCGCGCGGCCCCTGGACGGCGGGACCCTTGGAGCGGTTGAGGACCTTGTACTGGATGGCGGCACGATCGGTCGCCTCGCCCATCAGCCCGCCGAGTGCGTCGATCTCCCGCACCAGGTTGCCCTTGGCCAGGCCGCCGATCGCCGGATTGCACGACATGCGTCCGATGGCCTCGCGGAGCATCGTGACCAGGGCCACGCGGAGTCCGCCGCGGGCGCAGACGCGGGCCGCCTCGGCCCCTGCGTGGCCGCCGCCGATCACGATGACATCGAAATCACGAGCCATGGTTCCACGTGGAACGCCGGGCGATGACGCTCTCATCCCGGCATCCTTACTTTCCAATGCAGAACTTCGAGAAGATCTCCTCGAAGATGTCCTCCCGGGTAATCGCTCCGATCAGCACGCCGAGCGCGTTGGCCGCGCGATAGAGATCGACCAGCACGATCTGCTCGTCGTGCCCAGCATCGAGCGAGGCCACGGCATCGGCCAGCCCCGACGCGCACTCCGCGACCGCCTGCCGCTGCCGTTCGTTGACCAGGCTGGCCTCGGGGGCGACGAAACGGTGGCGCACGAAGGCGTCCAGCGTGGCCAGCAGTTCGGCCACGCCGGCATCCGTGATCGCGCTGATGGCCATCGTTCCTGCCGGCGCTGCGGCCAGATCGCTCTTGGCGTAGAGCATCCACGCTTCCGGCCAGCGCACGATCTCCGCGCGGTCCTCCTCCGTGATCCCTTGCGTGGCGTCAATGAGATAGAGAACCAGATCGGCGGCGGTCGCCGCGTTCCGCGCCCGTTCCACCCCGATTCCTTCCACCACGTCGGTCGTTTCTCTCAGCCCCGCGGTGTCGGAGATCGTCACCGGCAGTCCTCCGATCTCGATCGTTTCGCGCACGATGTCGCGCGTCGTCCCCGGAATCGGCGTGACAATCGCCCGCTCACTCCCGATCAGCCGGTTCAGCAGCGTCGACTTTCCGGCGTTCGGCCGCCCCAGGATCACCGCCTCCAGTCCGGCGCGCGTCGCCGCCCCACGGCGGTAACTGTCGAGCAACGCGCGGGAGTCGTCGAGCGCGCGGGCCATCGTGCCCCGCGCCTCTTCCTGTCGGATGAACTGGTACCCCTCCTCCGAAAAATCGAGCGCCGCTTCCAACCGCGCGATGACCAGCAGCAGCGACTCGCGTATGGCCGCCGCCTTCCGGCTCAGTGCGCCTTCGAGATTGGCGATGGAGACCGCGGCCTGCAGTTCGGTGCGAGCATCGACGAGGTCGGCGATGGCTTCCGCCTGCAGCAGGTCGAGCTTTCCATTGAGCACGGCGCGCTCGGTGAATTCGCCCGGCTCCGCAGGCCGCGCCCCCCGGCCGAGGATGGCGCGCAGCGTCCGTGCGACGGTCACCGGCCCGCCATGCAGGGTCAGCTCCACGAGATCATTCCCGGTGAACGAGTGCGGAGCCGCGTAGCGGACGGCAATGCACTGGTCGAGTATGTCTCCATACGTGCTGAGTTCCATTAGTGTGGCCATCCTCACGTCGGGACTGACGCCGGATAGCTCCTGGAGGATTCGCGCGCTGGCCGGCCCATCGATGCGCACGATGGCCAGGGCCCCGCGGCCGACCGGTGTCGCCGGAGCGGCGATGGTGTCGAGAGCAGTTTTCGAGGTTGCCATGTCGCCTGGTCGCCGATTGAAGGCAACTCGGCAACCGGGGAACCCGGAAAACTCACTCCGCGGGCGGCTGCTGCGACTCGCTCCGCGGGACGATGGCCACGCGTTTGAAGAAGCCCTC
>DATFUW010000503.1:0-3922 GCA_035260605.1 Thermoanaerobaculia bacterium
GTGCCAGCGGCCGGTTGCGGCGGAAAAGGAGGACCGCGCCGGCCACGGCGGCGGCGGCGAAGAGCGCGACGTGCGCCCATCCGAGAAACCACGGATTGTCGGGATATCCGGGAAGGCGCGTCAGCCGGTACGCGGCGACGACGACCGCCGCGGCGGAGAAGCCGATGGCCGCGGCCGTGCCGTCGCTGGCGGCGAAGAGGACGACGAACGCGAGGCCGCAGGCGATCAGGAGCGCAGTCTGCACGAACATCGCCGCGACGATCGACAGGGCGAGCAGGACTCCGCCGGCGATCGCGCGCCCGCGCAGAGCGACGATGACCGATCCGAGGATGGCGAATGTGAGCGGCCACTCGAGCCAGTGGTGATCGATGTTGCCGATCGACGAGTCGGTCACCAGGAAGGGGGAGGTCGCGAGGGCGATGCCGAGGACAGAGCCGGCGAGCAGACCGAAGGGTCGCACAGCGAGGAAGGCCGCGAGCGCGACACAGATTGCGGCCACGAACGGCGGGATCCAGATGACGCGCTGCAGGACGTCGAGCGTCTGGCGCGCGCCGAAGAGCCGGGCGAACGCGCCGGCTGAGAGATCGTAGAGCGGCGGCCAGGGGCAGAAGGCGCCGCCGACGCCGCGGTCGCGGTCGAGCTCCAGGACTTGCGGGAAGTGCGCGGCGGAGAATGTCATCCGCTTCCAGTGGTAGAGGTCGTCGACCGGCGCGATGCGCGGGAATCCTCCGACGAACACCTGCGGCGCGTTCGTGATCCTCATGCTGAAGGCCAGTACAAAGAGCGCGGCGGCCAGCCAGAATTTTCTTGCCATTTCGTCGAGTTTGCCTCAGTCTAAATCGTCGTCCAAGACACCCCAGGTTGCGAAGGTCACTGGTTTTCCTCGCTTTGTCGCTGGCTGCCTCGTCTTTGTTGGCGGCGGGCGGCGACGTCATCCCGACCCATTGTCGTGAAATCGAGGTCCCGCTCGACGCGACCCACAGCGCGGCGCGCCTGGGCCCCTGCAGCGATCTCGAGCCATTCGATCTCCTGTGGCACCTCGACCGGATCGATCAGCTCTCCGGTCTCGACGGGCTCTACCATCGGAACGGTGGCGGCGCGGGGGCCGTGATCTACGTGATGGACACCGGCGTGCTGGCGTCGCACGTGGAGTTCGGCGGGCGCGTGATCGCCGGATACGACGAGGCCGAAGGGGTGAAGGTCGGCCGTTCGGCCTGCAGCAGCCCGAACAAGGCGTTGCAGCCCTGCATCGCGAACTATGACGAACTCGCCGGCGCGTCCCACGGGACGAGCGTCGCATCGATCATCGCCGGGCGCAACGTCGGAGTGGCGCCGGCGGCGAAGATCGTCAGCATCCGCGTGATGAACGAAGCGGCGCTGGCCACGACGCGGACGTATCTCGCAGGACTGGAGGCCATCATCCACAACGCCTGGGACCCGGCCACGCCGCCGTTCCACACCGCCGTGGTGAACATCAGCGGGTGGATGTTGGAGCGGCTGGTCTCGGAGCCCGACCCGTCGCCCGTCCCGTTCTCGGAAGTCGAGTCGAAGATGCGCGCCATGATCGGCGGCGTCGACGCGCAAGGGCATCCCGATCCGAACGGCAAGCGGTTTCTCTTCGTCGTTGCCGCAAACAACACCGACAACGGATGCACTCCGGCCGGCCTGGTGGCGCGGTTCCCGGCGACTCTCGGCAAGAGCATCGACGGGATGATCACCGTCGGGGGCATGACGGAAGCGAATGACTGGTGGCCCGGAGCGTGCCGCGGGCCGGTGGAGATCCTGGCCCCGTCGGAGAACATCTTCAGCGCGACCATCACCGCGAACGACGAATACCGCGGAACGAGGCCGAATCTGCGTTCGGGGACCTCGTTCGCCACGCCGATCGTCTCCGGGATCGCGGCGCGCATCCTCTCCGAGAATCCGAACCTCGCTCCACAGGCGGTCGAGGCGATGATCGAACGCACTCCGTCGCGGATCTTCGATCCCGACGCCAGCCACGCGCAGGGGAAGGTGGCCTTCGTGCAACCGGAGACCGCCGGGACGACAGTCCTGCGCGCCGCCATGGCGCCATGATGGCGCGGTGATCTCGCGCGAATCCGATTGTCAACTTGCCGCCAACCCCACAACCTGAGAATCTGACGACCGGATGTCGAACTATGACTCCTCCGCCATCGAGGTCCTCACCGGACTCGAGCCGGTCCGCAAGCGGCCGGGAATGTACACGAACACCGAGCGGCCGAACCATCTGGCGCAGGAGGTGATCGACAACTCCGCGGACGAAGCGATCGCCGGCTACTGCGACGAGATCACAGTCACGCTGCATGACGACGGCTCGCTCTCGGTCTCCGACAACGGCCGCGGCATGCCGGTCGACAAACACGCCAAAGAAGGGGTGACCGGCGTGGAGGTCATCCTCACGCGGCTGCACGCCGGGGCGAAGTTCTCCGACAAGAACTACCGCTTCTCCGGCGGGCTGCACGGCGTCGGCGTCTCGGTGGTCAATGCCCTTTCGAAGAAGCTGCAGGTGTGGGTGCGCCGCGACGGCCGCGAGTACTTCATGTGGTTCGCCGACGGGAAGAAACGCGCCGAGCTCAAGGCGGTGGGCGAGGTCGGCAAGCGGAATACCGGCACCACGATCCGCTTCTGGCCCGATGAGAAGTATTTCGATGCGACCAGGTTCCAGATCCCGCGCCTGAAGCATGGCATGCGGGCCAAGGCGGTGCTCTCACCCGGCCTGCGCATGCGCTTCATCGACGAGACGGACAAGTCGCAGAACGAGGAGTGGTACTACGAGGACGGGCTCACCGCGTATCTCACCTCCGAGCTCTCCGGCCAGGCCACCGTCCCCGAGGAGCCGTTCGTGGGGCACTTCAAGGGATCGAACGAGGAGGCCGAGTGGGCCGTAGTCTGGCTGCCGGAAGAGGACGAGGGGATCACCGAGAGCTACGTGAACCTCATCCCGACGACGCAGGGGGGGACGCACGTCAACGGGTTCCGCACCGGGCTGACCGACGCCATTCGTGAGTTCTGCGAGCTGCGCAATCTCCTGCCGCGCGGCGTGAAGCTCACGCCCGAGGACGTGTGGTCGCGCTGCAGCTACGTCCTGTCCGTGCGGATGAACGAGCCGCAGTTCACGGGGCAGACCAAGGACCGGCTGACCTCGCGCGAGGCCTCGGCGTTCGTCTCGGGAGTGACGCAGGACGCGTTCTCCATCTGGCTCAACAACAACGTCGGCGCGGGGGAGCAGATCGCCCGGGTGGCGATCGCCAGCGCCATGCAGCGGCTGCGTCAGGGGAAGAAGGTCGAGCGGAAGAAGCTGACCAGCGGGCCCGCGCTTCCGGGGAAGCTGGCCGACTGCACCTCGTCTGATCTCGGCCAGACGGAGCTGTTTCTCGTGGAAGGAGACTCCGCCGGCGGATCGGCGAAACAGGCGCGCGACCGCGAATACCAGGCCATCATGCCGCTGCGCGGCAAGATCCTGAACACGTGGGAGATCGATTCGGCCGAGGTGCTCTCCTCGCAGGAGGTGCACGACATCGCCGTGGCCCTCGGCGTCGATCCCGGATCGGACGACTTGCAGGGGCTGCGCTATGGGAAGGTCTGCATCCTCGCCGACGCCGACTCCGACGGCGCGCACATCGCCACGCTGCTCTGCGCGCTCTTCGTCCGCCACTTCCGCAAGCTCGTGCAGGAGGGGCACGCCTTCGTGGCCATGCCGCCGCTGTACCGCATCGACGTCGGCCGGAACGTCTACTACGCGCTCGACGACCAGGAGCGCGACGGGATCCTGCAGCGCATCGAAGCCGAAGGGATCCGCGGCAAGGTCAATATCCAGCGCTTCAAGGGGCTGGGAGAGATGAACCCGATCCAGTTGCGCGAGACGACGATGGCCCCCGACACGCGGCGGCTGGTCCGGCTG
>DATFUW010000504.1:0-2318 GCA_035260605.1 Thermoanaerobaculia bacterium
CATGATTCATGCGTACGACGATCCGATCCACGCTCCGCTGGGACTCCGCGCGGCCTTGCGCTACGCGCACGTTGCGTCGGCGGCACCGCACGCCCTGCACATGCCGTCGCACATCTTCGTGCAGCTCGGACGTTGGGAGGACGCTGCGCACTCGAACGAGGCGGCGTATGCCCTGTCGTTGAAGTGGAACGAACCCGATCTCCACAGCCTCTCCTGGCTTCAGTACGCCTACCTGCAGCTCCATCGCTACGCCGATGCGAAACGCCTGATCGGCGAGGTGAAAGGAAGCGACCATCGGGCGAACGAAGTGCGAGAGACGATGCAGGTACGGTACGCGGTCGAGACCGGCGACTGGAACGGACTGCAGTTCAGCGAACCGGTCGGCCGCGCGCTGCAGGCCTTGGCCGCCAAACGCTTCGCTGACGCACGGCGGTCGATCGACGAGGCTGCGGCGAAGGACCCGAACGGTCCCGAACCCGAAGAGCTGCGCGCACTCCTCGCCGCCGGACGAGGAGACACGGACGCGGCGCTCCGCGATGCGGCGTCCGCGGTGAAGCAGGAGGAGACGCTCGGCGTCCCGTCCGGTCCGCCCGAGGATTTCAAACCGGCGAACGAGCTGTATGGCGAGCTGCTGCTGCAGGCCGGGAAGCCGAAGGAGGCGCTGGCGCAGTTCCAGGCCTCCCTGCTGCGAACGCCGAACCGCGCGGCGTCGGTCGCTGGGCTGAAGCGAGCCCAGTCCGAGATTCACTGACGCTGGTGCCGCGCGCACCAGTAGGTCGTCCGTCCGCCGACGACGTCGCGGCGGATCGTACCGCCGCAGCGCGGACAGCGGTCTCCTTCGGCGCGGTGCGGCACGAGCCATCGCGCGGGATAGTCGCCGCCGCGCGACTTGAAAGCGATCGCCTCGCGAAGGACGGCGCGGATGGCGGCGAAGAGGCGACGCGTCTGCTCGGCCGTCATACGGTCCGCCGCGCGGCGCGGTTCGATCGATGCGCGGTACAGCGCCTCGTCCGCGTACAGGTTGCCGACGCCGGCAATGACCCGCTGCGACATCAGCAGCGCTTTGATCCTCCCTCGGCGCCCCGCCATCCGCCGGCGGAACTCCGGCAGCCGGATCTCCAGCGGATCGGGCCCGAGCCGATGCTCCCGGACGAAGGCCTCCGGCGATGCCGTCAGCTCGACCACACCGAAGAGGCGCATGTCCGCATAGGCCAGATGGGATCCGTCCTGGAAATCGACAACCAGCCGTGCGAATCGGGGCGGAGCCTCGTCGAGGAAGGCTCCGAGGCCTCCGGTCATCCCGAAGTGGATGTGGAGCCAGACGACGCCGGCATCAGCGAAGAGGTGTTTGCCGTGACGGCGCACGCTGCGGAATGAGCGGCCGCGAAGGAGCGCGAAATCACGCGTACCTGCAATGCGCGGATCGAGAACGCGAACGCCGGCGATCGTGCGATGGAGCGCGTGAAGCGCGAAGTCACGCGCGTACAACTCGACCTCCGGAAGCTCGGGCACCGGCGCATTCTTTCACGCAGCGCTGCCGAGAAGACGAGACGGCCCGCGCAGTCGCCCGCCGCTGCAGCCGGCCGATGCACCGCTCTCTGGGTCAGCGGCGCGTGTGCCTGAATCGATGCGACGCCGGCAATCAGCCCGGCCGCGACAGCGCGTTTTCCGCTGTCATAGATTCGGCAGCTCGACAGCAGGAACAGGATGACGATCGCGGCGGGCCATCTCATCTGCCGGTTGAGACGGAAAGAACGTTCGGAAGTTAGCGCGTTCACGGCGCCGTAACCGAATATTCGCAGCCATTCGTCACTTCACCGCGACAGTCCGTGCGTGCTTGATGTCGGTCACGCCGCGCAGGGACTTCTCGATGGCGTCCTGCAGCAGCGTCCGCATGCCCTGCTGCATGGCCAGCTGGCGCAGCTCGTCGATCGGCGCGCGCCGCTGCACCGCCCGCTTGATCTCGTCGGTCCCGACGAGCAGCTCGTGCACGCCCATCCGGCCCTTGTAGCCGGTATTGCCGCAGTTCTGGCAGCCCTTCGGATGATAGAGCTGATAGCTCGGCGAGTACTTGATGCCCAGCGCAGGGAAATACTCGCGTCCGTAGACCTCCATGATCTCGTCCCACTCCTCCTCGCTCGGGTTGTACACCTCCTTGCATTTCGGGCAGAGCGTGCGGATGAGGCGCTGCGCCATGATGCCGAGCAGCGCGTCGGCGAAGTTGAACGGATCGATCTCCATGTCCAACAGACGGGTGATCGTCTCCGGCGCGGAGTTGGTGTGCAGCATGGAGAAGACGAGGTGGCCGGTCAGTGAGG
>DATFUW010000505.1:0-2347 GCA_035260605.1 Thermoanaerobaculia bacterium
GACGTGTTTCAGGTACGGCTCATTGCGCCCCGGAAACATGACGCCGACGTCCGAGGTCTCGCCGCCGCAAGTCGAGGTGAAGAGGGCATCGATCGGCGCGCCCTGATACGTCAGGATCAGTCCTGCCGTGTCGTGGACCGCCGTGTCGGTCATCGTTTCCTCGCCGGAGAAACCCTTGTATGCCTGGCATGCGGGACCGGGACAGATGTCGTATCCCTCGCTCCGGAACTGGCCGAGGTTGCGCACGGCGTAGGTGCGTGCGGCGATGGCCTGCGCCTCGAGCGCTTCGATCTCGTCGAAGATCTTCGGGCCCATCTCCGCGGGAACGACCCCGCGCAGGTAATCCTCGAGATTCAGCTCGTTGATGATGTTGAACTGCCCGCGGCTGTTGAGGAACACGCGGGCGGCGGTGCGATACGGCTTCCCGTCGATGGTCACCGTTTCGGCGGTGATCGGCAGGACGAGCAGCGACTGGCCGGCGATCGTCGCGCGCGCTCCTTCATCGTCGACGATCCGGTGCTCGCGCGGGAATGGCTGGTCGCCGGGACGCGGGACGACCAGCGTCTGTCCGTACCCGGCGGTGGCGAGCTGATCGCGGACCGGCTGCGCAGAGGCGGAATCGGGGAAATCGCCGACGAGGACCTTGTAGAGTCCTGCCGCGGGATCGAACACCGAATCGGCGCGCATCTGCATCTCCGAGCGAAGCCGCTCGACGAGCGCCTCCGCGCTCGCTTTGTCGGAGACCGCGCTGACCTGCACGGCGTACCGGAGCGTGGCCTCGGCCACCGGCGCGCTGTCGGTGAACCCGCGCTGCAGCGTCCATGCGCCGCTGTCGCCGATCAGATAGTAGCCGCCGTCGACGCGCGGGAAGGTGACCGAGCCCTGGTTGCTGAGCAGGCCGACGCGGATCCTCGGCTCGGCGATGGTGCGGGACACCGACACCGCCTTCGTCAGCGCGTTTGGCTGCGGAGGCGGGGGGGCCACCTTCGGCGGAGGAGCCTGCGTGCAGGCGGCGAGCAGGAGGGCGAAGAAGACGGCACGGCGATGCATGGCGGCGTGTGATGCAAGAAACGGTGTCATGCGGCCCGGAATGAGGCCACGTCCGCCAAACGCTCGATTCCCTCGCGGATGCGGGCGTCCGGCTCCTTGGCGAACGTCAGGCGCATCGTGTTCCGTCCGCTTCCATCGACGAAGAACGCCGCTCCGGGAACGTAGGCCACGCCGCGCGCGACGGCGCGCTCGACCATGGCGGACGTATCGATCGTGCCGTGCAGCGTCACAAACGTGAACAGCCCTCCGTCGGCGGGCGTCCAGGAGGCCGCACCGGCGAAGTGCCGCTGGAGCGCCTCGAGCATCACGTGGCGTCGTGCGCGATAGAAGTCGCGAACCCGCCCGATCTGGGCCGGGAGATCACCGGCATGGCAGTACTCGTCGATGATCGACTGGTCGAGCATCGCGGAACAGAGGTCCGCGGCCTGCTTGGCGATTTCGAGCCGATCCAGCAGCGGCCTCGGCGCGACGATCCAGCCGCAGCGCACGCCCGGGGCCAGCACCTTGGAGAACGATCCGAGATAGAGGACCCGCCCATCGCGGTCGCGCGACTTCATCGGCGTCGTGTCCACATCGTCGACGTAAACCAGTTCTCCGTAGGGGTCGTCCTCGATGATCAGGAAGTTCGCGCGTGCCGCGGCCTCCAGCACGGCGTCGCGCCGGTGCTGTGACATCAGGCGTCCCGAGGGGTTCTGAAAGTTCGGGATCGTGTACAGCAGCTTCGGGTGCCGCTGCGCCGCGACCTCCGCGAGCGAATCGGGGACGATCCCTTCCTCGTCCTGCGCCACTCCCGCGAGTTCCGCGCTGCGCGCGTGAAACGACGAGGTCCCGCCGATGTACGTCGGCAGCTCGACGGCCACCACGTCGCCCGGGTCGAGGAGCGTGTGGGCGATGAGATCGAGCGCCTGCTGCGAGCCCGTGGTCAGCAGGACGTCGTCCGCAGTGCAGGCGATGCCGCGACCGCGGCAGACGGCGGCCACGAACTCGCAGAGCCGCGGCAGCCCGCGCGTCGGGCCGTACTGCAGCGCGACGTTCGGCCGCTCGCGCAGCACGCGGGCGGCAATCTCCGCGAGAGGCCCGGCCGGAAATGTTTCCGGGCTCGGCGCGCCGCCGGCGAAGGAGATCACGGCGGGATCGTTCATCAACCGCGCGAACGCGCGGATCGCGGACGGCTGGAAATTGCGCGCGTCCGCGGAGAAGAAGTCCTCGATCACGTCCGCTCCTCGGTCAGCCCGACGTACGAGGCCAGGAACCAGAGCCCGACCGCCGAGGAGAAGACCGCCTGCACGAAGGACAC
>DATFUW010000506.1:0-2803 GCA_035260605.1 Thermoanaerobaculia bacterium
GCGGACGGCCGCTGCATCTCCGGCGCGCGATCCGCGCGACATGGCGCCGCTCTTCCGCCGTTTCGAGGAGGCGAACGGCTCGACTGGGAAGCTCGTGCCGCTCGTGGAGGCCGATCCCTCGAACGCGGTGTTTCGATCCGCGCTGGCCCGCGCGTACAAACAGAGCGGAGCCATCGAACAGGCCATCGTTCTCGACCGCCAGACCGTCGCCCTGACGCCGTCCGATCCCGATGCCTGGTACAACCTCGCCGCGGCGCTGCAGGACGGCGGCCTCGTGGCGGAGGCGAGGACCGCCGCCGCGGAAGCCGAGCGGCTCGATCCGCGGCGCCCCGACGTGCACAACGTCCTCGGAGTGTCCCTGATCGAGGGTGGCGATCCTGCGGGGGCCGCGGCCGAGTTCCGTAAGGCAATCGATCTCGACCCGCGCAACGCGCGCGCCTGGAACAATCTTGGGAACCTCCTGCGCGCCGGCGGCCGGGTGAACGACGCCGCCGCGGCGTACGGGAAGGCGTTGGAGATCGCTCCCGACTACGCCGACGCGCTGAACGGAATCGGGGCAATCGAGGTCCAGGAGGGGAGGCCGGCGGATGCGATCGCCAGATTCGATGCCGCGCTGAAGGTCGCTCCCGATTTCTACGAGGCGCAGCTCAACCGGGCCATCGCCCTGCAACTGTCGGGCGACGGAGAACACGCCGCCGAGGAACTGCGGCGGCTGCTGGCGCGCTTACCGGCAGGAAAGCAGTTCGACGCGCCGCGCAACGCCGCGCGCAGGTTGCTCGCGGCGCAGTTGAATCGCCGGCCACCGGCCGCGAAATAGTTGCGCTATAGTCGTCGTCACTTCAATCCTTCGTGAAATATGGAGGCCCAAATGAAACGCATCCTCGCGCTGGTTCTCCTTCTCCTCGTTCCTTCCGCACTCCTGGCCCAGGCCACCGGTGCCGCGCTCAGCGGCCGCGCTGCCGACGCATCGGGCGGCGCGCTTCCCGGTGTCACCATCACCGCGACGAACAATGCCACCGGATTCTCGCGCTCGGTCGTCACCGGCAGCGACGGAGAGTATCGGTTTGCCACGCTGCCGGTCGGGACCTACAACGTCACCGCGGAACTCTCCGGCTTCGCTTCCGTCACCACGCGCGACGTCGAGCTGAACGTGGCGCAGGAGCGCGAGGTGAACGTCACGCTGAAGCAGGCAACGGTGAAGGAACAGATCACCGTGACCGCGTCGGCGCCGCTGGTCGAGACCACGCCGGCGGTGAGCACGGTCATCAGTCAGCGGGAGATGGAGAACCTTCCGCTGAACGGGCGCCAGTTCGCCAACCTGGGATCGCTCGCACCGGGGACGACGCTCGCGGTCAATGCCGATCCGACCAAGCCCGGGCAACTGACGATCGCCCTGAACGGCGGCAGCGGCCGCAACGTGAACTTCCTGGTCGACGGCGGTGACAACACCGATGACACCATCGGCGGCGCGCTGCAGAACTTCAACATCGAAGCGGTCCAGGAATTCAACATCCAGACCCAGCAGTACAAGGCCGAGTACGGGCGCACCACCGGCGGCGTGCTGACGGTCGTCACCAAGACCGGGACGAACACCTTCGAGGGAAGCGCATACGAGTTCTTCCGCGACAAGAGCCTCAACGAGGAGTCGACCAGCGAGAAACTCGGGGGCAGCGGCAAGACGCCGTATCGCCGCGATCAGTACGGCGCATCGTTCGGCGGTCCGATCATCAAGGACCGCGCGCACTTCTTCGTCACGGCGGAGCGCACCAAGCGCGCCACGAACTACGTCGTCGACACCGGCGGCATCTATCCGAACTTCGACGGCCAGGCGGTGGCCACGCCGTTCAAGGACGACCTGCTGACCGCCAAGGCCAGCACGGACATCAACGCCCGGCAGTTCCTGCAGGTGCGCTACGGGTATCAGAAGAACTCCGACAAGTACGGCGCCAGCCCGATCATCCTTCCGAGCGCGCTCGGCACCATCACCAACGACTACCATTCGCTGCTCGTCGGCCACTCCTGGCAGGTCTCGTCGACGATGCTCAACGAGTTCCTCTTCCAGGACACGCATTTCAAGGATTTCATCTCCCCCGATTCCAACGACCCCACCATCGTCTATCCCTCGGGCGTCTCCATCGGACAGAGCATCAACACGCCGCAATCCACGGTCCAGATCAAGCGCCAGTTCAAAGACGACTTCGCCTGGTCGCAGACCTTCGGATCGATGCGCCACGATTTCAAGGTCGGCGCGAACTACATCGACGAGCCGACCCTTGGTGGAGACTTCAGCGTCGGCACCACCGGCCAGTACACGCTGGCCGCCGATCAGCAGGGCGCGCCGGTCGTGGACATCACCATCTATGGCGGGAAGTCGATCGATGAGACCCCGGTCAAGCAGTACAACTATTACCTGCAGGACGACGTCGGCGTGAACAAGCACCTGACGCTGAACGTCGGCTTGCGCTACGACCTCTGGAAGGGCTTCGATCTCAATCAGACCACCAACCCCATCTGGCAGGCGCTCTCCACACAGACGACGTACAACGACTACTACCTGCAGCCCTTCAAGAACGGCGGCGGCGGAAAGCTCAGGAACGACACCAACAATTGGGGGCCCCGCCTCGGCTTCTCCTACGACCTGAACGCCGACTCGCAGAAGATCATCCGCGGCGGATACGGGCGCTATTACGATTTCCCGTACACCAACGCCACGATCCTCTTCCCCGCCGCTGCGGTCCAGTCCAACTACGGGACGGTCTATTACTACAAGGACAACGACGGTATCCGGAATGCGGACGGCTCC
>DATFUW010000507.1:0-8058 GCA_035260605.1 Thermoanaerobaculia bacterium
TGTAGAACGCGGAGATGACCATGGGATTCGGCGGCGGATCGGTCATGCCGATCACCGCGGCCGTGGCGTGGCCGAGCTGAATGGAGTCGATGGCCATGCGCAGCGCCACGCCGAACGACGCGCACGCGGCCACCGGCGCGAACGCCGGCCCGACGATCTTTCCGATCATGGAGATCTGTGCCGCCGGAATATTGGCGATGTTCCACAACAGGTTCGGCGAGACGCTGGCCCACGGCTCGTCGGGACAGCCCCACTTCCGATTGAGCGTCCGGATCTTGTTCAGCTTCTGGCGGATGGTCGACAGCTTCGCCGATCCCGACGACTGCGGCACCGGCTCACCCTGAATGGCCGCCGCCTCGACGAGGTACTGCCGCAGCCCATCGCTCTTCGCCGCCCAGAACGCTTCCCAGGCGTGCTTGGCGTCGATCCACTCCTCCGCTCCGACGGTGAACTCCTCCGGATCGCGGGGCGCGGCGGGATCGCGCGTTCCGTCGATGTGCGCACGCAGCGCTGCACACCGTTCGGGCGCCGCCCAGAATTCATTCCAGCGCCGCAGCGCGCGCTCGTGCACCAGCGCCTGCTCCTGCGTGATGGTGATGTCCCCGATCCCGGTGCCGACGTACACGTGGCACTTCGTCTTCAGCGTCTGCAGGAAGGTCTCGATGCCGGGATTCTGCTGGAGGGATTGAATGAATGCTCCGATGGCAAACTGGGCCACCGGTCCCATCTTGTCCTTCAGTTGCGAAAACTTCGCGGGCGGAAAACGCTCGTCGAACCAGTCGTGGTATGTTTCGAAATCGAATTCGGGTTCCCCAACCAGAAAATTTGATTGCCCGTATCCCCGAAAGGGAGTGAGCCAACTGTCCGCCCGCTCGAGGTTCCGTTCGAAGACTTCGATGTTCGGGGATTTGGGCGCCACGACGCCCCACCCGAAGATGCCAACGCGCTTCCGGCTGGTCATGGCCGGCTGCATTGTATCGAATCCTGTCAGGGAACTTGCATTGCCTTCCATCCCGTGAGCGCCGTGGACAAGATCATCGTCGCCGCCGCCGTCGCACTGTTGCTCGCCGGATGCAATCAGCACCGCGGAAACGGCGCCAATGGCTCGCAGACCGTGACGCAGACGATCGCTCCGGCCGACGGGAAGCCGGCGCCCACCGGCACGGAGCCGCTCACCCAGACCGTCGACGTCGATCACAGTCCGGGCGAGGACGACACCGCGGCGGACACCCGCGGCGTGAAGAAGAAGACCCCGCCGCCGGCAAAGCAGAAGGGACATCGGTAAGGCGGTTCGACAGCGATGAATTACGAGCCGCTTCTCGAACGCGACGAGCGCGGCATCCGGGAAGCGCTCCGCGACGTTCGCCGCGATCACACCTCCGAAGAGCTGTTCCGGCGTGTGGCGCGCTTCGCGGTGCTGGCGTACTCGCCTTCGCAGCATTCGAAACACGCGATGATCGCCTGCCTCTCGGCGTGGGAGGTCCGCGACCGGCTCGGCGGCCGCTTCGATGATCTCCTCGCGGAGTGCGCCATCTACGCCGCCGCCAGCCGCCAGCCGTGGAGCGAACCGCCGCTCACCGATCCGCCGGCCATCGACGACGATCAGCCCGGCGATCTCGATAGCCTGCGCGCCAGCGACCGCCTGGCGGCGGAGCGCTGGCTGGCGAAGCGTTACCGCGACCCCGATTTCGCGCGCGATCTCTTCACCGTCGCCTGCGACGATTTCGAAGACCTCGGCCACAAGCTCATCGTCGCCGTCACCGCGTGGAAGCTCGCCGCGATCTTCGGCGAGCAGGGCAGCTACGCTACGCTCCGCACCGCGATCTGGGAGATCGGCGCGTACGGCGGGCCGCGCTACGAGGAGCGCGGGAGGCTCGCCGACGAGCGTGCCGTCACCGGGGCCATGGTGGCCGCCGATGGCGACGTCGTCGCCGCGCACGCCGTCTTCCTCCTCGACGCGGCGCTGCAGACCGGGGATGATCGCATCGTGCGCCGCGTCAGGGACTACCTCGGTTCCAACGGAGCTCCGGCCGAGGCGCGGGAGCCCCTGTTCCGGACTGACGAACTCCCCGTGTATCGTCTGGCGCGCGACTATGGCGCGTATCTCAAGTCGTGGGCCGTGGCAGAACGCCTTGGCGATCCACGGATCGCCGGCGCGGCGAAATTCAACCTCGATCATGCTCCGTCGTTCGAAGACTTCACTCTCGCTTAGCGTCCTCCTGCTGCTGAGCGGCGCATGCGCGAGCGCGCGCCTCGGTCCGTCGATCGAGCGCGACACCACCGTCCCCGCGCTGCAGCACGCCATCTGGGGAATCGACGTGCAGGACGACTCCGGCCGCGTGCTCTATCAGCGCAACGCGCACACGCTGCTCATGCCGGCGTCGAATCGCAAGCTCTTCGCCGCCGCGAGCTCGATCGACTGCTTCGGCTGGGACCATCAGTTCGATACCGAGCTGTGGCTCGACGGAACGAACCTCGTCATCCGCGGCGGCGCCGATCCCTCCCTCGGCGGAAGATGGGCCTTCGACCGCAACGCCGTTTTCCGGACGTTCATCGATGCGCTGCGCGCCCGCGGGATCACCGCGGTCGACGACGTGATCGCGGACGTCTCGGCCTTCGACCGCGAGACCATCCCCGGAAGCTGGAAGTCGGGAAACCTCGGCGCCGACTATGCCGCGCCCGTCGATGCCCTGGCCTACAACGAGAATGTCGTCGGCGTCGCCGGGGCGAACTGCGCGCACCCGGTGATCGAGACCGATCCGCCGTTCGTTCCCGTGGCCGTCGATGTCGTCTGTGGCACGAGCGATCCGCTGGTCCGTTCCGATGCGACGAACACGCTGGCGGTCGAAGGGACGATGCCCGAGGGATTTCAGGAGCTGGTGGCCATCGGCGATCCAGGGCTCTATGCCGCGCAGGCGCTGCGGCAGGCACTGGTCGACGCGGGGATCGCGGTCCGCGGGACGCCGCGCGTGAACACCGTGCCGCGCGCGTGGAGCGAGCGGATCGCGGTGATCGAATCGCCGCCGCTGTCGATGCTGCTCGCGCTCACGCTGAAGGTCAGTCAGAACCTCTGGGCGGAGATGCTCTACAAGGCGACCGCCGGGACGTACGCCGGAGCCGAGGCACTGGAACGGGGCTTTCTGACGCGCGAGGTGGGCATCGATGGCAGCGAGTTCCGGTTCGTCGATGGCTGCGGCCTCGCACCCGACGATCTCGTCACGCCGTCGGCCATCGTGTCGCTGCTGCGATGGATGAACCAGCCGTCACGGCGCGGTGCGTTCTGGAGCATTCTCGCCGTGCCGGGCGAAGAGGGGACACTGCATCACCGCCTCGTTCCGCTCGCCGACCGCCTGCGCGGAAAAACGGGGAGCATCAACGGCGTGAACGCACTCAGCGGGATCGTCGCCGGAAAGCACGGCGGGTTCCGCTATTTCTCGATCGTGATCAACCATCACACGGCGTCTGGATCGGAAGCCATCCGTGCGATCGACGCGGTGGCCAACGCCATCGCGGATTTCTGAGGGCCTCACTTCCCGATCTTCGCCTCTTCCGGCAGCCCGGCCCACTCGCCGTACGACAGGCAACGGACGCAGGTGAACACGTAGGTCGCCACGCCGCTGACCGGATCTTCGTGCACGTTCACTTCGAGCGGCGCCTGGCAGCGGTAGCAGAGGATGGCGTCGCCGCGCTGCAGGTTCTCGACCATCCCCTCGACCTGCTGCTGCTGGAAGACGGTCTGTTTGGGGCGTTGCGGGATGGTGATCGTCTCCTTGCCGCGCGGACAGGTGAGGAAGATGTGATCGGCGAAGGTGGTCTGCACGAATTCGCCGGTCATGATCACGCCGCGATGTTTCGGGCACTCGACCGGATTTCCCGCCCAGAATTCGCGCGCCAGGTCGCGACGCTGTTCGACTTCGGTCTGCATACGCGAATCTTACACGCCGTCAGGCGCGCCGCTCGACCGCCTCGAAGACCCGCAGGAAGTTCTCACCGAGGATCTTCCGCACGTCCGTTTCGGAGACGCCGCGTTGCAGCAGGCGTTCGGTGAGGCGGGGGAGGCCGGCTGCGGTCTCGAGGCCCTCCGGAAGCGCGGGGACGCCGTCGAAGTCGCTGCCGATGCCGACGTGGTCGACGCCGGCGACCTCGGCGGCATGCATGATGTGATCGGCGACGTCGTCGATGCTGGCCTTCGGCGCGCCGAGCGCGTTGAACCAGGCGAGGAACTCGTCCCAGTCGATGCGGTCGTTGGGAATCTCTTCCGATCCGCCGCTGCCTTCTTCCGGATGGCGCACGCGTTTCTGCGCCTTGCGCATGACCTGCGCCACGCGGTCGTTCACGAACGCCGCGAAGAAGTTGATCATGCAGACGCCGCCGTTCCTGGCCAGGGTCCGCAGCATGTCGTCGGTCATGTTCCGCGGGTGATCGCAGAGCGCGCGGCACGAGGAGTGGGTGGCCACGACCGGCACTCGCGTCGTGTCGATGACCTGGTAGAACGCGTCGTCGGAAACGTGCGAGATGTCGACGATCATGCCGAGCTCGTTCATGGTCTTCACCACGCCGCGCCCGAACGCGGTGAGCCCGCCGTGATGCGGCGCGTCGCCGGACGAGTCGCACCAGTGGTTGGTGTTCACGTGCGTGAGGGTCATGTAGCGCACGCCGAGGCCGTAGAAGTCGCGGAGCTTGTCGAGCGAGTCCTCGATGGCGTGGCCGCCCTCGATCCCGATCAGGATCGCGCTCTTGCCGTTCCGCTTGGCCTCGCGGATCCCGGCGGAGTCGGTGCAGAAACGGAGGTCGGCGTATTTTCCGCTCTCGGAGCGGATCACGTCGATGGCCTTGCGGGCGAAGGCCGCGGCGCCGCGGCCGGCGTAATGCGGCGGCACGTACGCGGCGAAGAACGAGGCCGTGATGCCGCTTTCGCGCAGGATCCGCAGATCGACCTGCGCGGTCGGGTCGGGATCGTCGAGGCGCAACTCGTGGCGCAACAGGCGGTAGGGAGTGTCGCAGTGACCGTCGACGATGATGGCGCCGCGGTGGACTTCAATCGGTGAGGTCATGGCAAAGCGGCGTAGTGTACTGCCTCGGGATTGATTTTGCCTCCTCCCGCTGTTATCGTGTCCCGATTCAAGAGGGGTTTTAGGGTAAACCGCTAAGGAGACAGGGTTTTGCCGACCACCAAGCAGCAGAAGACCGACCTGATTTCAGAATATCGCACCCACGACGGGGATACCGGTTCGCCCGAGGTGCAGATCGCCCTCCTGTCGAACCGCATCAGCTATCTGACGGAACACTTCAAGTCGCACGCGAAGGACCACCACAGCCGCCGCGGACTGCTGAAGCTCGTCGGCCGCCGGCGCCGTCTCCTCGATTACCTCAAGAAGACCGACAACGAGCGTTACCGCTCGATCATCGACAAACTCGGGATTCGTAAATAATAAGTAGATGTAGCGCCGGCTCTCAGCCGGCGAGGCGCCGCCGGTGAGGCGGCGCGTTCAAGTTCCCTCCCGGCCGGATCCCATCGTCCGGCCCCGCGAACAATTCAACGCGCGCGCGAGGTGATGAGTGGCCTCGCCGCATCGAAGGAAGTCAATGGCCATCAAGAAAGAGATGCAGATCGGCGGGCGCACGCTTTCGCTCGAGACCGGTGCGGTTGCCCGGCAGGCGAACGGCGCGTGCGTGATTCGTTACGGCGACACGGTCGTGCTCGCCACCGCGTGTTTCAAGGAAGGAGCCGTGCTCGGCGATTTCATGCCCCTCACGGTCGACTACAAGGAGTACACCTATGCCGGCGGGCGCATCCCGGGCGGCTTTTTCAAGCGCGAGGGACGTCCCACCGAAAAAGAGATTCTCACCTCCCGTCTGATCGACCGCCCGCTGCGGCCGTCGTTCACGAAGGGCTACCGGCAGGAGACGCAGATCATCGCCCTCGTCCTCTCCGCCGACGGAGAGAATGATCCCGACATCCTGGCGATCAACGCCGCCTCCGCGGCACTCGCCGTTTCCGAGATCCCGTTCCCGAATGCCATCGGCGCGGTGCGCGTCGGATATCTCGACGGCAAGATCGTCATCAATCCGACGAACTCGCAGCGCGATCTGTCGGACCTCGACCTCGTCGTCGCCGGAACCGAAGAGGCGATCGTCATGGTCGAGGCGGGAGCACGCGAGGTCGAGGAGAGCGCCGTCCTCGACGCGCTCGAGGCGGCGCATGGCGAGATCCGCCGGATCTGCGCGCTGCAGAACGAGCTTCGCCGCGAGGTCGGCAAGCAGAAGATCGAAGTCACGTACACGCCGCGGTTCACTGAAGGGCTCCTCTCCGAGCTGATGAACGCGCACGGCGGCGCGCTGCGCGACGCGCTCCTCACGCAGGGCAAACAGGCGCGCCGCGACGCGGTGAAGAATGTGAAGGCCCAGATGCTGGCTTCCGTTCCCGCCGAGGACCTGGAGAAGATCGCGGCGACCGAAGCGGCGTATGCGGAGATGGAGACGCGGATCTTCCGCGACGTCGTCACCCGCGAACAGAAGCGCCTCGACCACCGCTCGTTCACCGAGATCCGCCCCATCAGCATCGACCTCGGCGTCCTGCCGCGCACGCACGGATCGGCGATCTTCACCCGGGGCGAGACGCAGGCCCTGGTCACCGTGACCCTCGGCACGCCGCAGGAAGCGCAGAAGATCGAAGACTTCGAAGGGGAGACCTTCCAGCGATTCATGCTCCACTACAACTTCCCGCCGTTCTCGGTCGGTGAAGTGAAGTTCCTCCGCGGACCGGCGCGCCGCGAGATCGGGCACGGCAATCTCGCCCGACGCGCGCTGCAGCCGCTGCTCCCGCCGGAGAGCGAATTCGGCTACACCATCCGCTGCGTCAGCGACATCCTCGAGTCGAACGGCTCGTCGTCGATGGCCTCCGTCTGCGGCGGATCACTGGCCCTGATGGAAGCCGGCGTGCCCATGCGCGCCGCAGTCGCCGGCGTGGCCATGGGCCTGGTGAAGGAAGAATCCCGCACCGCGGTGCTCACCGATATCGCCGGTCTCGAGGACCACGAAGGCGACATGGACTTCAAGGTCGCCGGCACGCGCAAGGGCATCACCGCGCTGCAGATGGACATCAAGATCACCGGCTGTCGCGCGAGATCATGGCCAGAGCGCTCGCCCAGGCGCGCGACGGGCGGCTCTTCATCCTCGACAAGATGGACGCCGTGATCGCGCAGCCGAAGGCCGAGCTCTCCGAGTTCGCGCCGCGCCTCTATACGATCTACGTTCCGAAGGACCGCATCCGCGACGTCATCGGATCGGGCGGCAAGACCATCCGCTGGATCGTCGAGGAGACCGGCACGAAGATCGACGTCGAGGACGACGGCAAGGTCACCATCGCCTCCTCCGACGGCGCCTCGGCGCAGCGGGCCATCGATATCATCAAGGGACTCACCGCCTCGGCCGAAATCGGCACGAACTACAAGGGGACCATCAAGCGCATCGAGCCGTACGGCGCATTCGTGGAAATCCTCCCCGGGCAGGACGGCCTGCTGCACATCTCCGAGATGGCGCACACGCGCGTGGGTCAGGTGACGGATCTCTTCCAGCTCGGCGACGAGGTCGAGGTTCAGGTGGTGGGAATCGAGCCCGATACGGGCAAGATCCGCCTGTCGCGCAAGCCCCTGCTCCCACCTCCCACCGAGGAGGAGCTGGCCGCGGCGGCCGCTGCTCGCGATTCGCGCGGCCCGCGTCCACCGCGCGAAGGCGGCGGCGGGCACCGCGGCGACCGCGAGCACCGCGGCCCGCGCCGCGACCGCGGCCCGCGCCGGGAGGGCGGGGGCGGGCACCATGGAGATCGCTCCTGAGAACTGCGGCGAATCTCGAGTGAACACGCGCCAACAGCCCGCCCCGCGAAGATCGCGGGCGTGAAGGGCGGGGCGCCGCGGCGGCCATCACCGCCGGCGACGGCACGGCTGATCAGCCCATCAATCGATCCATGAAACGGCGGCCAACAGGCCGCCGTTTCCATGTGTGATGCCTGCCGATACGCCGGGGCTCGCCGCGAAAGCCGTCCCGACCCTCTCGGCG
>DATFUW010000508.1:0-3677 GCA_035260605.1 Thermoanaerobaculia bacterium
TAGCGCTTCCAGCGTCCCGACTCCATCCACAGCTCGCCGGGCTGAATCGTCGGACCGAGGAACTCGATCGCGCCGGCGCGGTTCATCTCTTCGCGGACGATGGCCTCGGTCTTCTTCAGCGACCGCAGGCCGAGCGGCAGATAGTTGTAGATGCCCGCGGCGACCTTGCGAATCAGACCGGCGCGCATCATCAGCCGCTGGCTGATCACGTCGGCGTCGGCCGGATCCTCCCGCAGGGTGTACAGAAAATATTCGGACCAGCGCATGAAGGGGATGGATTCTACCGCAGGACTCAGAGCCCGTTTTTTTGTGTTTTACTCGCCGTCATGCCTCGGACGATCCTGAAATTCAACCGCACACCGGTGGCGCAGCTCGTTTCCTGCGCGGCGGTGTTCGCTTCGGCGGCCCTGCTGTTTCAGTACCTGTCGCAGGGCTGGTCGGAAGTGAATGCCCTTCCGTTCGCCGGGCTGATTCTGCTGGTCCTCGGGACGCTCGCCGCCGCGGTCGTGCAGTACGGAGATCACATCTACCTCAGCGACGACGGCGTGCTGTACGAGAACCGCGTGCTGTCGCTCTTCGGAAAACGGGGACAGTGGATGCGGTGGGAAGACGTCGTGGAGGTGCGGGAGATCAAGCGGAAGGTGTTGATCCTCCTTTCGCGCGACGGCCGGCGCGTGTTGGTCGACGCGATCCTCGGCTATCCCATCGCCCGCAACGAGATCCTGAAGCGCGTGCCGCACGCCATCGTCTCCGGGACGCTGGCGCGCGATCGGGCTTGACCGGCAGAGCGTGTACTATTTCCCGGATGAAACGAACTGCCGCCGTCATCGCCGCGCTGCTCCTCGCTTCCGTCGCTACGGCCGACGTCCCCTCCCGTCCGGCGAATCCGCGTGAGCTGGCGGTCATTCAGAAGGTGGTCAACGCGGTCGTGGCCACGCTCGACAAGTTCGAGAATTCCGACTGGCATAAGACGAACGAGTGGAGCCACGATCACTTCGACGTGGCCATCGACCCTGGTCCGCTGAACACGTCGCTGGGATGCGACCGCGATTACGAGATTCGTGGCGGGTCGGCCCTCTGGAACGCGAAGATCCAGCCGGTCGTCGACCAGATCAACGCGCTCGTGGCAAAGCGCGATCTCGACCAGATGATGAAAGTGCAGAGCCGGATCGACGGGAAATTGAAGTTCTCGGTCGAAGTGTCCCCGAACATCCCGTCCGTCGGCGGCTCGGAGGCTGACTTTGCGCACGACCTCGGAGCGAGGGGCGCGGCCTTCTCGTACTGCGACAAGGGAGACGAGCTCGAGTGTGCGGTCGTCCTCGGCGACTGGGCGCATCACTCCACCGCCGCCGACGGCTACCGCAATTACAAATTTGTCCATGCAGCCGACGGCGTGCCGGCGATCGAGAACCTTGTCATCCGTTTCCGTTCGCAGCGTCGAGAAGGATTCGCCGCCGAGCGCGCGATGCAGCTGATCCAGACGACGAACTGGGCGCCGATCTCCGCCTCGCTAACGAAGTAGCGGGCCGGCCTGCGCGGCTGGCGACCGCATTGCACCCGCCCGCTGCGTCTTGCAACGTCGCACTGGCATTCTGGCGGCCTCGATCGCCGCCGTCGCGCTCGTCATCGGCATCATCATCGCCCTGACGGTCATCCCGGCGCGCCTGCAACGGCGTCCTGTATTCCGGTCCGCGCCGCCCACGGCCACGAGCCGGCCCGCGCTGGAGCCGGGCTCGATCGCGCAGTGGACCGATCAGTTCGCGATGCTCGAGCAGCGAGGGGCGTGGGACGATCTGACGGGCCTGCTCGATGCCATCGCGCGATCGAATCCCGCCGCGTTCGCGCAGTGGAACCTCGGATACCTGCGCGCCCGTGCGCTGATCGAGGGCGACCACGCGGGGGAGGCGATGCGCGCGCTCGCGCCCTTCCTGCAGCCCGGCAGCCGCTTTCGTGATCTGGCGCTCTTCCACCGGACGGAGATCGAGGACGATGCGGCGGCGAGCCGCGACCGGCAGGCGCTGATCTTCGAATTTCCCGACGCGCTGTATCGCGATCAGGCCATCGACGACGAGACGGAATCTCTCAGCGGACGCGGCGATCTGCATGCCCTCACCGCGTTCGGGGAGAAGCTGATGCCGTCGGCGCCGACGGCGCGGCGCCGCGACCTGCAGGCGCACATCGTCGAGCTCCTCGTCCGCTCGGGAAATTCGGGCGAGGCGCTCGACCGCGGGCTGGCGCTGCTCCGCGGCGGAACGTCCGACGACCCGGCCGACCGCGCGAGCCGCGCGCTCGACCGTGCCGACCTGATCGGCCGCATGAGCGCGGAGCAGAAGGCCATGCTCGGCGATGCGTTCTACGACCACCGGCACTTCGACCGCGCCGTCGCGCTGCTGTCGTCGGCATTGCCGGCGCTCCCGAAGCGGCGCGACGACCTCGTCTTCGCCATCGGCCGGAGCGACTTCGGCAACGAGCAATATCTCCAGGCGGAGCAAGCGTACATGCGCGGCGCGAACGGCACACGCGACCGGAAGTGGAAGGCGACGTTTCTCTTCCACGCCTCGCGCGCCGCGCAGTTGCTGGGCGACGACGCGGGCGCCGAGCGGCTGATGACCGACGCGATCGCCGTGCCGGGGCGCTATCCGGCGACGACGGCGGCGCTGACTCAGCGGATCCGCACGCGCGTCCGCCAGCGGCGGTTCGCCGCGGCGGCCTCGGACCTCGAGTTCCTGCGCAAGGCCTACCCTCACGATCACGCGCTGGTCGACGGATCGATGGCCTACGCGCTGGGGATGCTTTCCGCCGGCAACGACAAGGCGGCGCTCGCCACGTTGAACGCGATTCCCGGCGCGCTGCTCGACCGCTACGAGCCGTACGAGATCGACTACTGGCGCGCGCGGGCGCTCGAAGGGAGCGATCTCCCGGCGGCGTTCGCGTCGTATCTCCAGGTGCTCCGCGCGCCGGTGCCGACGCACTTCGCCTATTTCGCGCGCCGGCGGCTCGAGACTCCGGCCCTGACCGCGAAGCTCGCGCGCGAGCTGCAAAGCCGTGGCGCGCAGGCCGCGGCGCTGCTCGAGGCCGGGAAGTTCGAGGCGGCGCGAACGGCCGAGACCGACCGGATCCTCCTGTCGTCCGCCGGCCACGGCGCGGAATTGAACCGGTTGGCGGCGATCTACCGGCAGATCCCGGCGTACCGCGCCATCCTCGATCTGAAGCCGGAGCCCTTCCCGCGATTTCCGCTGCCGGAGAACGCCGACCGCACCTCGCAGTTGCTGGCCATGGGGCTGTTCGACGACGCAGTCGAGGCCATCCCGGACCGTTGGCCGCTGCGGCCGCCGCCGTCGGCCCTGACGCAATCGCTGGCCCTCAACCGCGGGAACGCGGCGCGCGATTCGATCGGTGCGGTCGAGGTGCTGATGCGTTCGGTGCCGGATGACTACCTGCCGGAGCTGCTCCCGCCGATCGTCCGGGAGCTGTTGTATCCGCGCTATTTCTACGACGCGATCGCGAGTGACGCGCGGCACTTCGGCACCGATCCGACGCTCGTGCTGTCGATCATGCGTGAGGAATCGCGCTTCAATCCGCGCGCCAAATCGCAGGCCGCGGCGCGCGGGCTGCTGCAGTTCATCATCACCACGGCGCGCGACATCGGGCGGGACATCGGACTGGTGAACGTCGGC